>DBGGTD010000221.1:0-8710 GCA_051162585.1 Elainellaceae cyanobacterium | reverse complement strand
CTTTGGGGGTCGGCGGTTATAGACGCTTGGGGCTTCTCGAAGAGCCTTGTAAGGGCTTTGTATGCAAAGCCCCTAACTAGATAGGGACAACTAAGTAGGTGAACAAAAATATTTACTGTCATTGCGAGCGAGGCGAAGCAATCGCAGCCCTCGGGATTGCTTCGCGTCACTCCGTTCCACTCGCAATGACAACTGGGTACCTAATGGGTTAAGCGACGGTTGTGTCAGCCGGAATAAACTCAATGAAATCAAATCGAGCAAACTCCGCTTGGTTAACATTGCCCGTCAAGGTAATGGTATCTCCAGTGGCGATCGCCACATTATCTAATATAGTTCGACTCACCTGATTGCGGCTGCTCACTGCACCATCACCAAGATTTTGGTCAAATGTCCAACTCGTTTGGTTTACCCCAACTTGGACAGACACGGACGAAAGACCGTCATTTTCATCGAAATAGCCTACAACCACGTCATAGGTTCCGGTAAGCCCAGAAAATTGCGTGGATGCCGTCCCTTGAGAAGTCCCTGATTGGAACAAGCTAACGATTGCATCATTTGACGCATCATTTTTGCCCGATTCAACCTGGTAGCCCGTTAGTGTCATCTGTTCAGCTTCGATTCGAAGCAATTCTCCGGCAGTTGGAACAGGTGCAGACGCTGGAGCTGGTGCGGGTGCCGGTGCGGGGGCAGGCGCTGGCGCTGGCGCAGGTGCAGGAGATGGAGATGCACTGCTCAGCGGTACAAACTCAACATAATCAACCCGTGCCCATTCGGCCTGATTCGCAGTTCCAACGATATCAATTGCGTCCCCTTGAGTCAGATCAACCCCGCTGAGGACTTTTCTGACAACTCGGTTCTTACTGCTGACTCCGCCATCGCCCAAGCTTTCATTGAGCGTCCAACTGGTTTGGTCATTGCCAATTTGCAGGGAAAGCTGAGCCTCTCCATCACTTTCATCAAAGTAGCTGGCAATCACATCATAGGTGCCTGTTGCTCCTGTGAACTGAGAGCTTGCCGTTCCTTGAGAATTGCCTGTATTGAATAAGGTAATCAGTTCGTTACCCGATGCAGCACTCTTGCCCGATTCGATGCGATAGCCACTGAGCGTCATATCCTCGGCTTCGATGCGGAACGGACTTCCTCCACCACTACTACCGCCTGTACCGTCTCCCAAAATCGGAGAAAGCGCGTCCTGCCAAGCATCCGCAATTTTGGCGTAACCCGATGTTTTGGGATGCACTCCATCTGCTAAATCTGATGCGGTCAGTCGAGAAAAAACATCTACAAAGTAGACCGATTTGCCTTGATTAGCCTTTTCGCTAACGATGCCTGGAATTTCAGCGTTAAAATCAATGGTTTGTTGCGGATCGCTGCCCGATCGACCCGATGGAGGAATCGACGCCACTAGCACCTTCACACCAGATACTTGAGCAACGATTTGATCAATTAAGTTGCTGAGGCGGGCAGGAGCCGTGCTGAGCTGATGGTCTTGCAGAATATCATTGGTGCCGATCATCAGCAGTACGATATCCGGCTGTTGGACGCTTAGCCAGCCATTGATTGAACTGGCGATTTCGTCAATTCTCCAGCCTCGTCGCCCTTCATGGTCGTCATCAATGCTGTTCGGACCTGTTTCACGCGATCCGACAAAATCGACGCTTTGCCCATCTGCAAGCAATGAATTCCACAAATCAGTCCGATAGCCACCACTATTGGTGTTGCTATTGTTCACCACTCCATACGTAATGGAGTCTCCTACGGGCATGATTTTTAACATTAGACGCTCCAAGTGCAAATAGCCATGAATGCAAACTGCTTAGCTGACCAGTCAAACTCAATCGGTCAAACTCAATCGGTCGAAATCAGTTGGCTTACAAACACAGATTTCAAGTGTTGGTTTAAGACTGGTTTCAAGCCTACAGGTTGTATCCGTGGTTACACTAGAGTCGCTAAATATTCTTTGCCGGCTCTTTATACGGAGTCGTAAATCGTAAATTTTTGGCGTACCTGCTAATTTTCTACCCGATGGTTGCGTAATCCTTTCTATCAAAGACAGACATTGTCATGCCCCAACCGTTTTGGTCTGGGCACCATCTCGTGGAGCGAATCGCCCTAAAACGCTGTAACTTGCTAAGCCAATATATTCCCTGAATACTAGAAATCCCTGCTTATGATAGCTGAGCTGGTTAGATAGAGGACTGATATGAGGAATCACATCAAACCCGTAGCTATGAAAGGTCAGCAGCGATCGCAACATGTGAGGAGGGTCAGTCACTAAGATGATGCGACGAGTGCCGTCGGGTTTCAACAAGGCCGCAGTGAATCGGGCATTTTCTTCCGTAGTTCGAGAGCAGGGCTCTCCATTGACCGCATCGTGAGGAAGTCCTTTTCGTTTGAGCCGTTGCGTCATGTGCTGGGCATCTCCCCAGCCACTTACAAATACCAAGGGCGCTCGTTTATCTTGCCAGAGTTGAGCCGCTACATCAACGCGTCCGGAGCGTAATTCTGCCCCTCGCCCTAACACCACGATCGCATCTGCCGCAGCGCCCGAATCTGATGGAAGAAAACTCGTCAAGACTCGACTCCCCAGCGAGATTCCGATGGGCGATCCGATGAGGAGATATCCCACAAGAAAGAATACGCCGATTCCGCTGAGCCACCGATGCCGATAGAGTGGACGAACCAGCAGCGGCACGATCATCAAAAGCACAATAGGCGGCAAAACCAACGCCGGATTGGTCAGCCAGCCAAACACCATCCATGAGACATTTGCCCAACTACTCGCCGCTGTAGTTTGGCACGAAGATAGATCGAGCATCATGATTGATTTTAAAGAGAAGGTAGAGATTGAACTGAATGGCTAGTCGTAATTGACTCTACAAATGTTTCAACACTTCCTCAGGAGACATCAGGTGCCAGCGCGACTGCGCAGGTGAGCAGGCATGTAGTGGCGATCGCCCAAGACTTCGAGCAGAGGGCCATGCACTCCAAACGTGACAATGCTCACAGAGGCTGCTAGAGCGGCAATGCGATCGCGATAGCGTCCCAGATCAATCCCTAACAAACTACACAAAATAATGCGAATCGTCGCCTTATGAGACACCACCAAGACATGCCCAGACGGATAGGCATCCTCAATTTCTGAAATCACTAACGATGCTCGACTTGCAATCTGCACGGCAGTCTCTCCACCCGTGGGTGGGTTCCAAGCGGGTTCGGTCAGCCAGTGAATATAATCCTCTTCGTAATTTTCTCGAACAAAGTCTGGGGTCTGCCCTTCCCACTTGCCATACTGAATTTCCTTCAGTCCATCTCGAAGCCGCATCTCAAGCCCTGTAGCGTCACAGAGCGGTCGAGCCGTCATTTGAGTGCGCGTCATCGGGCTGACGTAGATGGCAGACCACGGAATTGAATGATATGCCTCTGCAAAGGCTTCAGCCATCTCAATTCCTTCGGGCGTTAGTTCGGGATCAATCGCTCCACAGTAGCCTCCCGTTTGGCTGAAGGTGGTTTCTCCGTGGCGTAGCAAATATAGTCTTAAACTCATATGAACTAATCTCTAGACCTCAATGTGCATTGTTGCATGATATAGAGGCTCCCTGTTTGCCGCTCAGGTTAGGGACAACCCATTGCTCGAGCACCATTCATCGAGCTAGACGGTGAGGCTTCGCCGCTGCTTCAAACCAGCGTTGTACTCAGACCAATTGACGATCCGATGACAACCGGAACGCCCCCCGCAAGCCACCAGGCTGCAAACCAGTAAGGTGCTCCATGTCGATGAGACGAGTGGGCGGGTGGGCCAGGCTACTGGTTATGAGTGATCCCCCACTGCCACGGAACGTACTATAGCCTTACTCTCTCGCGTTAGGACGCTGAATGTGTGTAGACCCCGCGCGCCGCGCGGGGTCTACACACAAACCTGAGCCCGTAGGACTACATCGAATTGTTCCGAGTCGGAGCCGAAAAACATATATAGGCGATCGCCCCTTTGACCGCCTTGTCTTAACTCAGCAGATCGTCACAGAATCAAGACATGCCTACAACCACCTCTTACGATCGCTCAATTACAGGCGAATCATACGCATCAAGCCCACTCAAAATTGCGCGTCTAAGCTCACTATTCATTTTTGTTGGTGAAGGAGACGCTGACGGCTTAGGATGCGACGCCGTCTCATCATTATGCTCCTGACTGGGCACCTGATCCTGAGTGGGTAATTCAGCGGGTTGGGCGGCTTCAACCTGGGTTAAGACCGTCGCTTGCAGTTTGACGACTTCCATCAAGTGTGCGCTTTGCTGCCGATACAGCACGATCTGCTCATCCGTAGCTTGCCACTCCTTGCGATAACTAATCGCTAGGGCATCGAGCTGTATATCATATCTTTCTCGAATGGCCTGCTTCAATTCCTCTGCATCGATATCTGGAAGCGCAATCAGTCGAATTAAGACGGCTTCATTGGGTTGCCGCTCAATCGATTGAATCACTATATCAGGGACACTATATTTCACCTGCACGTCATCGATTGACAGTAACACCGCTCGCCAGTCAATGCCATCATCAAACTGTAGATCAACGGTATTTGAAATCGGTGGAGGGAGTTTAACCGTATCTAAAACAGGTGTTTCATTCAAATGTGCAAGTTCGCTAGACTGTTCTTCATCATCGTCTGACGTCTCAGGCAAGAAGGGAGGGGCTTCCTCCCAAACGACTCCGCTGAAATTTGTCGTACTGTCAACAGTCCAATCTTCCACAGATGCTCCTGACAAGATGGCATGAGTAAAGTTAGTTCCGATCGCCTGAGTTCTGAAGAGATTGGCTCTAGATAAGTTAGCGCCTGTTAGATTTGCACCATTTAAGTTTGTGCGAATCAGATTGGCTTCGCTCAGATCGACGCCGCTCAAATCTATCCCGCTCAGATCGACGCCGATCAAGTTAGCACGGCGCAAATCAGTGTCTCGAAGAATTGTACCTATTAGGCTTGTTCCTCGAAGATCAACCCCGTGAAGGCAGGCACGACTTAAATCTGCATGGTTGAGATTTGCCTCACTCAAGTTAGCTCGGCTTAAATCTGCGCGGCTGAGATTTGCCTGACTCAAGTTGGCTCGATTGAAATTGGCATCCTTTAAATCTGCACCGATCAAAATCACGCCATTCCGATCTTGACCGCTGAGTTCTGCGTTACTGAGGTCGGCACGACTAAGGTTTGCGAGCCTCAAATTCGCGCCGCGAAAGTCAGCATTTACAAGATTCGCTTGGCTCAGATTAACTTGGGTAAGATTTGCCCATCGCAACATGGTCTGCCCAAGGTTGGCCTGATTCAGATTTGCTTGGCTCAGATTTGCCCAGGTCAGGTTTGCATCACTCAGGTCAGCGTGGCTGAGATCAGTTTGACTGAGGTCTGCCCACTTAAAATTGACATGGGTGAGAGTGACATGGCTGAGATTTGCCTGACTGAGATTGGGGGTGACTGGATCTTTCTTCCTCCACTCATTCCAGGCTTCCACCCCTTGCCTGATTAGAGCAAGATGTTCTGCAATGGTCATCACATTAGCCTTTCAGCCCTACTATTTTCCATAGTTGCTTGTTACTATTTGCTGCTAGTCGATGCTGCGACGTCCAACTGCTGACGCTCGATCATTGCTGTACTTCGAGAACATCGCTTTGATGGGTTGGTATACTTAGGCTTGAAACCAGGGCCGACAGATTAAAATTTGCGGCGATACAGGCTAAGTGCGCATTTTAGGACACGACCGCAGACTCGTACTATCCAAATCTTCAGCCTGCGGGGTTAACCATCAGGTGCAAAATATGGATATAACCATTTAGGGTGACGAACCACTGTTATCGTGTAACAAATTGGCCCTTTTTGAGATGATGTAATGCTTGAATGACAATGCCTCTAGCATATTGACTCATCGCTAAGATGGGAACCTGGTTGACATGTACTTGATATTGGATATACGGTCCTTGATGCAGCATAGTGACTGCATCCTTTGGGTGGATACCCGCCTTCAGAGAAGTCAGGGCTACAGCATCATCTAACTGGATAGCAGCCCAATCATTTTGAGCAAAGCGCTGATAGAGCATCGGATAATCCAATGTTTCTCCAATCACCTGCTGCGCTTGAATTAGATACTGCTGTCGAGCGTGCTGTCCTAACGCTTTGGCGGGTTCTTTGGGTTGGAGCGTCATGGATGAAAACGGCTACGCTACCGCTTCAGCATTACTGCACAAATCGCCTAGCAAGGCATCTTCGTCAAAATCAGAGTCATCATCTGTTACCTGAGTGGAGATGTGAGAATCAGGCACAGCATCCGGTGTTTGATCAGAGGGAATATTATGCACCCGGATGGATTGAATGTTTAAGGCCTCAGCGATCGCCTCTCTGATTTCAGATTTCAAATCGAGGGCGATCGCCCCCGGATGCTCAACCTCAAATGCCCCACAGAGAATTTCAATTTGACGTGAAAGCATCTCCACCGCATCTTGCGCCATCGATTGAAGCTCATCATCTGTCACGTCTTTGCTGTCCTGGAAAGCAAACGGTTTGTAGAATGCCACCATAGCATCTACCCCCTTCCGCTTTCCTTCACGACTATTAAAGCGACGATTCTTGATTAGATATTGAAAGACGGCTCCAATAACTGAATCAACATCGGCATTAAACGCAAACTGAACCCGCTGGCGAACAGCCTTCTGATTGGCAACCATTGCACCCGCATTATTAAGCTAGAACCTCACTGTACTTGCTGATGAGTCCCTGGAACAGACCATAGCAATCAGCCATTCGCATCACTAGGGATGGATTATCAGTTGCTTCAGGCAGTTTGGTGACAATTTCGTCGAGCTTTTCCTGTTTGCCATCTGCAAAAATAACTTGATCGGTCATTCGCAGTTGATCAAAATATTGCTTGATCGTTTGCTGCATGACAAAGGCTGCACCACCGCTGATAATCACATCCGACGGACCATCCGACAGTTGCCCCAGCAAATTATCTTGCAGATACAGTCGAGACGTCCTCCAATAGGCATGCCGAACAGCTTCAACTGCTGCTGCAAAATCATAGAGTTCGCCGCGCGCTTGCGAGATTTGAGTCGTCTTATTGGTCGCCAATGCGGCCATCAGAGCAGGATAGTCAGCCGGTGTAATGCCGCAGCTTCGTGATACCCGCTCAAATACTGTCCAAAAGCCAGGACCATCAGAATTAGACTTGGCACTCTTGAGGCTTCCTTGCTCAAAACAAAGCACAGATAGATTTCGATGCCCTAGCATCAAAATAAAGGTGCGGCGCTGGTCAATCGAAACACCCATCCCTTCAAGCTGAGCCTTGCGGTTGAGATAGAGGCCAAACCCTTCTGGGCAAAACTTGAGACTCACACGAGCTTGCTGAGCCATCCCTCTAAACCGGAAGTTTTGAGCCGTTTGAGTCAGTTTTGCAGCAATTTCATCTTTCGTATTCATTTCTGTCAGTGGCAACGGCAGCCAAATGACCGCTTCATACTGGTTAGGCAAGCGCTCTTTATCTGCGATGACGCCTAACGCCGCAATGATTTTAAAGACAGCTTGATTGGCTTTGTTTTCTGTCAGGCTGTTGCTATCTAAAAATGCTTTTGCTGCATCGCCAACCAAAATTACTTCATTGCCGACTTGGAGCCAAGCATGGTCTTGCGGACGACCTCCTGCATTGAGAACCGAAAGTGCCAAGGTGGTTAATCCATCGGCAACACCAGGTCCCATCCAGAGGGCTTCTTGCTGATTGTCTTGTACTTGGTAGAAGAACTTGGAACCAGATGTACCAATGTCCCCAGCCAGGTAGATAGTCGAATTGGCGGTGGTGGTCTGAGTCATGAGTGTAGAGGAGAACGCTACATCCGCATTTTATGTAGTAAAACCGAGATTTGGTTAGTCTTGACGAGTATTCTTCGCAAAAGCTTCAAGAAAAACAGAATTATGCTTACTTTATTCAATTTATGGTTAATTTTGGTTATAAAGTAGCCAAAATTAAATCTTGGATTGCATGATAGGTTTGGGTAGATACTGCTACAGGGCGCAGGATAAAGGCAGATGAAAAAAATCCTTGCTGTTTATCCGTTCAGCCGCTGGAAAAAGAAATGATGAGTCCTTGCTGTTTATCCTTTCAGCCGTTGAAGACGAAATCAGGAATGCTCTGCTATTCGCGCAATCTCTATGCTCGTGTAGAGAGTCAATACTCCTTTAATCTGTTCAACTATTCGACCGCAAGACCTTGGTAGAAAACCTGTCAGACTCGTTGCCACCCGAATCATCTTCACCAAATCAGCCTGTCGAGGCCCATCCATCTCCCTCAGTAGAGAATGGAGTTGATGGCGATCGCCCACTCTCAGACGATCTTGAATCAGTCCATGAATCTGCGTATGGATTAGCTCATGCCAATTTAGACGATCAGCAGCTTGACCTGGCCGAGCGCAACTTGGCGCTTAAAGAACGGCAACTTCGGCTACAGGCTCAGACCGCAGAACTAGAGGCGTATGAAAAAGACATCCTTTTTTCTAGAACGTCTCGCCGGATTCAGCACATCACCCAAGGAATAATTGGAGTGGCAATGCTCGGAACTGGAATTGCGTTTACTGCAATCGACCATATGATCGGTCCCTATTTCATCGGGGTGGGTGCAGCCGCAAGCTTCAGCTTGAAAGACGTCGTGCAACTCCGTCGCCCTCCCAGCCTAGATC
>DBGGTD010000220.1:0-2486 GCA_051162585.1 Elainellaceae cyanobacterium | reverse complement strand
GAACTGGCGCACCCTTTCAAGAAAACTTCCTCAAGTATGGCTAATCATCCCAAAATCTTCCACACCCGGATTGAAATTTCGCTAATACGGTTGTCTTCTTTTACACCATCGGTTATGCTCTATCGCTAAGCGCTCAAACAGAAGCGCGCTCCCTAGAAGTGTTACCAGCACGTTCTAGGAAGCTAATCCCCAACTGCACAACCAGTCGGAGACTACAGACCATGGTAATGCTCCTGTAGCCATCCTGATTTGTCATGTCAAAAAGTCGTCAAAAAGTCGGGGTGGCGTCTTGTTTGAGCGCTCCTAAAACTCAACAACAGGAGTAAAAACACATGATTTATCCTCCCAACCCGCCCGGTGGGGCGGACCGTTCGTCACGTCCAGATGATGAGCGTCATACCCTGCGCATCATTGCCGTCGGGTCACTTACTGTCGTCAACCACCATATTATGCAGATGTTTCAACGCGGTTATGCCGAACCGGGTGAATGGTCAAAACCGTTGCCCACCGTCAATCCCAATGAGGTGATGCGGATTTTGACCAAACGCATGATGGGCATTGGAGACTAATTAGCCATCCCTTGTCAGGGCGAAGCATGTCGTCTATACGGTTGGGATATGACCTACAAATTCTGACGACACGCTTCGCCCTGATGCCTGTTTCGGGACGAGTGCTGGAGACTTCAGTATGGACGATTTGGTATCAAACTCAATTTGAATATGAGCCAAACTCGATTCAAGGCCAATCAAACTCGATCCAAGACCAATCAAACTCGATTCAAGACCAATCAAACTCGATTCAAGACGTATAGAATCAAATGCAGCTTATATTGAATCAATAAACGCTTTAGCAAAACTTATATCTCGAATCCTCGAAAGCTTTTCGACTCGTCCATTCATAATAAATGCTTAAGCAGATATTTATTCAGCTTAAGCATTTATTATGAATGAAGCGATCAAACTCGATTCAGCACTGTTCAAATCGAGTTCGACTCAATGCAAATTAGCTACACAAAGCTTTGTTCATGTAGGCGCGGCTTCTAGCCGCCAGCATTCAGAGTGCATTAATCAATCAACGAGTTTCTCTGCAGAATATACCCCGTAATCCTCATCTCGATAGAGTTCTACCAGTCTGCGGCACCGCGATTTGAAATTTTCCTTTGGCAACACCACATGGGTAATGTCGTAGTCTGAGAATTCGTTGCGCAGCATTCGACAGCTTCGGCGGCGCTTGACCCTGTAAAATTCCTTGCCCAGCTCTAGGCGATTATTCCACTCGATCACTTCGATATCTTGATAGGGGTGAGTTTTGCGGTTCACTAAAATAGGAGCCCCCGTATACAGCCGAAACTTGCGAAGCTCCTTAGAATCCGGCGGAATCAGATAGGTTTGCTCGGCTTGCAGATGGTCGCGCACAAATTTCATCATCGGGAACGTCTCATCTTCGGCGTGCAGCCTTTGCACCTGGTGATAGCCGCCAATGATCGCCAATGTGAGAATTACTGCGATACTGGCGCGGGCAATGAGAATCTCGTGGCGTAGCGCTGTGCTATGAAATCTGCGAAACAGCCACGAGACAAATTGCCCCAGAATAATGCCCGTTGCAATGGGGACTAAAAATACCGAAATTCTCCACGGCGCGATGAAGGCGAGCGTGTCGCTGTCAGTCAGCATCTGCACCCCAGTCAGAGAAACAGCGATCGCATAGGGGATGAGCAGAATGGTCGCTAACGGCGTGTGCCGCACTAAGACGATGGCGATCGCCACCCAGATTGTCTGAAAATAGGCTCCTTCACCATCCAACCACACTGCCGGAATCGAGTGGTGAGGAATCCGTTCATTAACGATAATGTCGGTTGCGCGTTGGGCGAGTTCGGGATTGGTGTCTGCAAAAGCGAAATACATGTAGCTGAACACGGGCAAAATCAGCAGCCCGGAAACGACGCCAACCGCCAGCGCTTTTTTCCAGTTTCTGTCGTCTTTAAGAATGACGACCATATAGGCCAGCGTCAGCGCTCCCACACTGGGGAAATAGGCAGGATGCAGCGTTCCAGCCAAAGCGAGAAGCGCGACCGCCAGAAATGGGCGGCGATGCAAAAACGCCAAAATCGACAGCAGTATGAATGCCCCAAAATTGCACGGCTGAAACACCGGCCCCAAAATATACTGCTGCGCGACGCCCGCTTGCAGCACCCAATCGGTGTTGACATCAAAAATTTCGATTTCAACCGTGTGGGTGACAATCAGCAGCGCTAGAAATACCAGGCATTTCACCCGCGATTGATTGAATTTAAACACATAAGACGCAATCCCAAGCAGGCTATAGGCATACACGCCAAAGATCAGAAAGTAATACCCATAAAACGCATACTCGGGATGAATGAATTGATAGGTAAACTGCACAAGTGCCGTAAACGCGGGCAGCGGATCGAGGGTATTAGCCGTCCAATCGTTGATTAGAAACCCGTGTCCGGCTTGGGCTAAGCC
>DBGGTD010000219.1:0-5133 GCA_051162585.1 Elainellaceae cyanobacterium | reverse complement strand
ATGCATCAATCTGAAAGAATTCATAGCCCAATAAATCCTGTGTTTCAGGCGGATACTCATCCCGTTCAAGAGGCGTTTTAACCACTTTGAAGAGTCGCGACTTTTCGCCAACCTGTAATCCGCCTGACTGGTGAGCCGCCTGACAAAATTCTTTCAGCTCTCGCATACACCAGGTTGACTGTAAGTAGCGGGGCGAAAACACCGACACCAGCAGAGCGACTTTGGGCAACCGCTGAACAATAGACGGTTCGAGATAATCGTTGCCCGCAATGCGCTTGGTGTCGAGCCAGATTTTGGGTTCTTTACCTCGCAACTGAGCTAATCGCAGTTTCAGACAATTATGAAAATGAGAAATCCAACCTTTCTGCCCGTCGGTCAGCGGTTGATTATCGATATGGGTGTAGCTGATAAAGATGTCGTCTTCAAAGGCCATAGCGGGGGACGGAGCAAATCATCCATCTGCATGAAAAATATCTCGAAGTTCCTCAACCATACTGAGATTTTGCTACGAACTTCACGATAATGACGCTCAGATCTGGGCAAATTCTCGATTTCTTCTTAATGATGAAATTCGACCCTAGGGGCGATCGCACTCATACCGCACTCATATCGCACTCATAGAGATATAGCCCTACGGGCTTAGGTTTGTGTGTAGAGTCGGCGCGGGGGCTCTACACACGTTCAACGTCCTAATGCGAGTGCGTACGGCTATAGCCCTTATTCCAAAAATGTATTAACGTCTTTATTAAGTTTCTTGACCTTTTTCAGCCGATCCCATTCCGAAACTTATGGACATATCAATTCCTGAATCCATCAAACCCTATCTCAATTTCGTTCACCCCATCATCATGTGGGGGCTACTTGCGCTAACCATCTATGCGCTCTATCTCGGCATTCAGATTCGCCGCACCCGTAGTGCAGACAGCGACAAAAGGAAAGAACTCATCAAAGGTAAATTTAATATTCGGCATCACCAAGCCGGATCTGTCCTGCTTGCGTTTATGGTGCTTAGCACGATTGGCGGCATGGCTGTAACGTATATCAACAATGGCAAGCTCTTTGTCGGCCCCCACCTGCTGGTTGGCTTAGGGATGACCGGCTTAATTGCCACCTCTGCTTCTCTGACTCCCTTTATGCAAAAAGGAAAAGACTGGGCCCGATATACTCACATTGCCTTAAACGTCAGCTTGGTGGGGTTATTTGGTTGGCAGGCAATATCCGGCATGGAAATCGTCCAAAAAATACTCGACAAGATGATGAGTGCATCTTGAGTCGCAGATTGACTCACTCAGCTTGACGAGACGCCGCCTGCTGTCCGGCATACATGGCCCTTAGCACAAGTGCCGGGTCGACCCAATTCCCCTGATACTTCAAGCCCCAGTGGAGGTGAGGCCCGGTTGTGCGTCCGGTCATGCCGACTCGACCTATCCGTGATCCGGCAACCAGATCTTGACCTTCCCAAATTTGAACACCAGCATCCCGATCGACTAGATATTTAGCGCCATTTTGCGTTTCTACGTGCCCACGCATATGACAATAAATATGCATCCACTCGCCTGACTCAACCACGATTGAGGTGCCACAGTTGCTGCCATCAGAGACTTCGACGACCTTTCCCGTCCACCAGTTGCGAATATAGCTACCATCGGGCGCAGCCATGTCAAGTCCGTAGTGAAACTCTTGACGATAGGACCCATCTGGAGACTGGCGGTAGCCAAACGGAGACGTATACGCCTGAAAATTTTCGACGGGAAATGATGCCCCTGCCCAGATTGCCGTCGCTAGCTCATCCGAATCCATTTGAGACACTTTTGGGTCTAGCCCATCGGTTTTTGGAGTGGCATCGATGGCAAGAGCAGACCGTTGAATATCTGCACTCAGCATCGGAATCTCAGCCTGCTCAGGACTAGCATCTGGCTTCGCTTGAGTTTGCTCGGATGGGGGTGACGAAGGATTAGACAGAAGCTCCCGCGCGGTTACGACTTCATGTCGTAGCTCTAATGCGACTAAGCCAGACAAACCTAATGAAATCAGGAGGATGAGCCGCATTCGTAGCAATATTGTTCTATTCATAACGACGAAGACTCTAGCAATGAATCGAGCAAATGGAGATAGCGCGAATTATTAATAAAGGGGTCACCCTCAGCAGGGCAAATTAGTATTAGCCAACCATATTAGACGCTCTAGTCTCCGCCAATCTATCTCATTTTTATCAATTTTTTAACCCCAAAACAGGACTGTTTCCAAATTTTCACCAACCCGTACCTACTGGGAAATCTTCAGGCTCCCTTGCTGACCCATCCCGTATTGCCAAACAAGAGCGGAATGCTGTCTGCAATGGGATCGGGAGCATCTTCTCCGCGTTTCATTGCCCAAAATTTGCTGAGGAAATGGATCTGACGCAAGCCTACAACCAAATTTAAACCTGGAATCAAAATCCACCAGACGATCAAAGGCTCTTTCAAACCCTCTTGCCGGTAGAGCCGATTGACAGCGCGATATAGCTTGAACTGAATGGTATAAATCCAGACGATGCCGAGCAAAGAAAACCAGCCAAACCAACCGGGCACATCTGGGTCGAATATTCGCAGTGCTTGCGGAACGGCGATGCCTAACACAAACGGAGCGAGGCAGAGGCTTCCTGACCAGCCATGACCTTCATAATCACGAAGTTCTTCTTGAATGACCCACTTATACCAGCCGTAGTAGAGCATAGCGGTGGCAATTGAAAACACAATGACTCGCCACATAGACCGAGGTTTTCCAAGTGGGCGATCGCTCATGAGAATTAGAAGATAGATAAAACCAAACTGTTGGGATTAAGCAAAAAGCTGTTTTATGTATTCTATTTGTATTTCTTAATAAAGCAATCGCAGGTTGCGTCATCTGCAAACATATATGGCGTGAAGCGCGATGCCCCCCTACTCAAGCACGCATCACTTAAAACAAAGCATACCTCCTGACTCGGCACTCTAGAGGGCGTATGTTAATCTGTTGGGCAAGCGCATCGCTACTCTGTAGAAACTTCAATTCATCAACACCTCGTGAGGAGATTAAACGGCTTATGTGTGTTGCGTGTCTCACATTTTCAGCATTGACCCTGTTTACCCCAGTCAGTGAAGCTCCCCAAGTAGCTGATGTTCAGCAAAACGGCGCCCGCGAAATTGTCTTTACTCGTGCTGAAGCAATGCCGCTCGCCCAAGAAACTCAGTTGGCGATCGCCGAATTTTTAGACTACTTACCTGCCGACCCTGAGTTAGCGTTGCTGCGAGACGCGCTCACCCAGTTAAGTGTTGCGCTAGAAACTGCTCAGTCTGATGAGGATGCAGAACAGATGGTTGATGATCATCTCGACGCGCTCGAAGATGACGTGTTTGCCTCACCCAATAGCGAACGCATCATTGCCGTTTTGCGAGACATTGTCATTGGCGATAATCCACTCCAGGCTAGCCTTTTAGATCACATCAATAATCGTCCTCGTGAGTTTCAGGCACACGCTTAACCAAAGCGCTTGCCCCATGGATTAGCGTTCAACGAGCAAAGTTTCTAGATCAAATTGAGTCGATTGAGGAGAAGGCACCTGAGCCATGGCGATCGCCCTGCTGCGCGGTAGGGTGACAGTAAAGTGGGTTTGGTTTGCTTCGCTATGCACCTGAATCGTACCGCTTAGGCTATCGACTAGCTTTTGCACCAATGCTAGCCCTAGCCCCGTGCCTCCTTGCTTCCAAGGATCAGCACTAGGAATCCGGTAAAACTTCTCAAAGATATGAGGAATCTCTTTGCTAGAGATTTCTACTCCAGAGTTGCTAATCGTAAAACTCACCTGCTCGGCATTCGTGTTTACACGCATGGCAATTCGTTCCCCAGGCGGGGTGTACTTGCAGGCATTGTGCAAAAGCTCTGTGAGAATACGCCCCAGACTGTCTTCATCTGACTCGATCATCAACGGTTCAGAGCAATCCATCTGAACCGCCAGATATTGACAACGATTGCGGGTACGCGCTTCAAAGGGTGTTAAGAGCTGAGTTAGCCAACTGCACAGATCAATTGGGCTAAATTCGAGCACGTGTTGCCCCTCATCAAACCGGCGTAGATCGAGCAGATCCTCAATCAGGTGAATTTCACGCTGACATTCATTTTGCAGGATTTTTAGATATTGAGTGACCTTATCAGTCAAACCCGATGGCGTGGCAATCGGCGCATCTCCAGATTTCAATAGAGGAGATTGACCTAGCGCAAGTTCTAGCATGCGGCTGGCGACCTTAATATTAGCAACCGGCGTTCGCAGTTCATGAGAAACGGTGCTTAGAAAATCGTCTTTGAGCTGATTCAATCGCGTTAGTTCTTGCACCTGAGTGTGGGCAGCCTGATAAAGACGGGCTTGGCGAATGGCGATCGCACACTGATTGGCGACCTGCTGTACGAGCCGTAATTCTAAATCTCGAAACCCATAATCTGGACCATTAATCAGCCACAAATCACCCAATACGCCCTGATCGTCAATGATGGGGCAGGCAAGCATGGCTACCCGTCCTCGCGCTGGATTGGGTTGAATCGAGCAATATTGGAAGTATTGCCCCCCTAAAAGCTGTCTATAGATTGGCGGAGAGTTTCGCATATTCATCACGCGCCCTTGCACCAACCCCGTCGACTGCGCGTGCTCATAGCACACTGTCGCCGTGCCCGCTTGGAGATCGTATAGGGCCGCATTGCACGATTTGACCCCCAAGCCTTGTCCCAGCTCCCGAATGGCAGCTTGAAGAATCTGTTCCTCGTCTAACGAATCTCGCACCTTATCTGTAATCCGCTTCAGCAGCGACTCAAACTCTAGCGCCTGCTGAAGCTTTTCTGCGGATTTGAGCAAATTTTCTTCGACCTGATGCCGCTCATCAATCTGTTTTTCCAGTGCCTGATTTGCAGCTTCTAACTGAGCAGGGCTGGTCAATGCCAATGCTTTTGGCAAAACCTGGATCAGCTCAATGCCAGTCATAATTGAAATCACAGCCGTCGTAGCTTTCACCAAACCTGACACCCAATAGACTGGATTCCAGACTGTCAGAACCTCAAGTATATGAACTGTGCCACAGCAGAATATAAACAGCCCAAACAGTAGAAATGTCCCTTAGAAGGACG
>DBGGTD010000218.1:0-3023 GCA_051162585.1 Elainellaceae cyanobacterium | reverse complement strand
ACGCATAGCGCTTATAACCGCTATGCCCAGATGATTTGTTAGTCAATTAGGGATGGAATACTACAACTCTTTGAATTTGCCTAATCTATGATCGAACTCAGACATCTGCGATATTTCGTCGCAGTTGCAGAAGAACTTCACTTCGGGCGAGCCGCAGAGCGTCTTCACATCGCACAGCCTCCTCTTAGCCAACAGATTCGCCAACTGGAAGAGCAGTTGGGTTTTGAGCTATTTCATCGAACTAAACGAAGTGTAAAACTCACAGAGGCCGGACGCGTTTTTTTAGACGAGTGCCAACTCGTATTTCGACACCTTGATCAAGCTATTCGCGCAGGACAGCAAGCGAGTCGAGGTGAAATTGGAAAACTTGTCGTAGGGTTTGTGAGCTCTGCGGCCTATAGCGTATTGCCTCCTATCCTCAATCAGTTTCGAAATCAGTTTCCAGGTGTTGACCTCACCCTAAAAGAACTGACAACCGATCAGCAGGTGCAATGGCTCCGGGATCAGCGAATCGACATTGGCTTCGTGCGTCCGCCCGTTGAGGATGCCGAACTTGAACGGGTGACGATTTTGCAAGAGCCGCTGGTGGTCGCCCTGCCCGTGGGACATGCCCTCACTCAGTCTCCTGACATTTCGCTGCGATCGCTCTCGTCTGAGTCGTTTATCTTGTTTCCGCGACCGCTTGCACCTGGGCTTTATGACCAAATCATCAGCCTCTGTCAGCACGGTGGCTTTAGCCCCAATGTTGTGCAAGAAGCCATCCAAATGCAGACGATTGTGAGCCTTGTGGCGGCCCAAATGGGGGTGGCGATTGTGCCGCAGTCGATTCAAAATTTGCAGCGCACGGGCGTGGTTTATCAGCCCTTTGACGCCCCAACTCCCAAAGCGGCGATCGCTCTTGCTTGGAGACGTCAAGACTCCTCACCAACCGTGCAGCAATTTTTAGAGATAGTCAATCGGTCAAGCTACAGGTAGGCTTGTATTACCGATAAATTTTGATGAGATCGTTGGGGGATGTCATCGCGATCGCAGTGATATACCCGCATACCGCAAGATGTGATGTGTTTTCTTTAATTATTTCAATGCGCTATGGTCTACTCTCTACGATTCAAAATTGACACCTGGCTTAAGCAGAGCACCATCCAAGGGGCTAGCCTACCTGACGATCAGCGCAAATTTATCGACGCCCGCACCTCTCTCCCCATATCTGGCTTTCAGAGAGAAGGAATTCACCTCAAAGTAACCCTCGGCAAAGACGATCAAGGCAAGCAGATCAGCTTCAACGGGAAAAATACGTGGTACGTGTATGAGCCTGCAGTCGAAGTCCTTCAAGACGGACGAGTCATCAATCTAGACAACCGGGCTCCCATTGCTCCTGCGTATTCGCTCCGCATTGATCTTGATACCTGGCTTAAGCAAAGCACAGCCCAAAGCTCAACCCTACCAGATAAAGAAAAGCTGTTTGTCAATGCAGGCAAGGTTTTTCCCATTTCTAGCTTTGCTCCCATTGGCAAATATCACATCAAGGTGGCATTTGGGTTTGACAAGCAAGGCAACCAAATCAGCTTCAAAGGTTACAATACCTGGTTTGCCTACCGCCCTGCTATCGAGGTACTCAAAGATGGAGAAGTAGTCGAGATTCCTCCCCCACCCCAAGATGGCCCTGTCTATGACTTGAAAATTGTGTTAGATACCTTTCTCAAACGGACGACAGATCAAAGCTCATCCCTATCTGACGACCAAAAGCAGTTAGTTGAAGCAGGCACAACCTTACCGCTGGCTAGTTTTCAGCCTATAGGACAACATCACATCATGGCCGCGTTTGGGCTTGATGAGCGAGGCAAACAAGTTAGCTTTAAAGGCTATAACACCTGGTATGTCTATCAACCCGCCGCTGAAGTGCTGAAAGACGGTGACGCCATTGCTCTATTTCCGCCTCCTACTCCCGACAACACCCAGAACTTTGCCATCCAGTTCAAATCAGACACTTGGTTAAAGCTAACCACCGACCAGAGTTCGAGCTTACCAGACGACCAAAAGCAACTCATCGAAGCAGGCACCCAATTTCCTCTGTCTAGTTTTTCGCTCGACGATAATCACATCAAGATTGCCTTGGGCAAAGACGAGAATGGCAATCAAATTTACTTTAAAGGACGCAACACCTGGTATGTCTACAAACCTGATGTTCAGCTTCTCCGAGGAGGGCAACCCTTCGATCCAGGAGCATCAAGCTCCAATCGTACCATCAATACTAAAGGGTTGAGATTGATTAAATCATTCGAAGGATTGCGCTTAGAAGCCTATCTCGACCCCGTTGGAATATGGACAATCGGGTATGGGACGACATCGGGGGTCAGACCTGGGATGGAAATTACTGCAGCTGAAGCTGAAGAGCTTTTGAAGCGCGATTTACGTCGATTTGAAGCCGCCGTCTCCCGAAATGTGAAAGTCCCGATTAATAGTGATCAATTTTCGGCGCTGGTTAGTTTTACATACAACGTGGGGGAAGGGGCATTAGCAAGTTCGACCCTGCTAAAATTGCTGAACCAAGGCAATATTCGCGGAGCAGCCGATCAATTCCTTCGCTGGAATAAGGCAGGCGGGCGCGTTTTAGCAGGGCTGACTCGACGTCGAAAAGCAGAACGGGCGCTCTTTTTAGGAGAAGATTTCACACGATTTGTCTAGGACGCGACAGGGACATGGTGGGGAAAATCACACTGCCCGTTTCGGATGGCTAGATTGATTCGATAGATGCGATTACAATGTAGACCATTCACAAATTTTACAAATCTGCTCTAGATCAGATTTCAATCTAGGTATTGAACCCTATTTAGTAAACCCGTTCAGCGAAAAGGGGTTTAGGAGTGGACACTAGGTTAGACCGTTTAGAAAAGATCGTAGAGCAGATTGGAGAGGCCGTTATCGCAACCACAGAAACCGTCGAGTGCGTTTCAAAGCAAGTTGATGTGTTGGCGCATCAAGTTCAGCAGCAGGGCTACCAAATTTTTGCGCTGAGCGATGCG
>DBGGTD010000217.1:0-3267 GCA_051162585.1 Elainellaceae cyanobacterium | reverse complement strand
CATCTGCATTGAGTGCCGACCCAATCATTGCAGACCTCCGGGCCAATATTCGTCAAAATGAGAGCCAGTTAGCAGTGCTAGGACAGCGATTGCGCCCTGAGCATCCTGATATGCTAGCTCTGCGAGAACAGCAGCGAGCATTTGAGGATCTGCTCCGGCAGCGAGTCAGGGAGGTGATTGGTGGTAATGATCTAGCTGCGCCTCTGATTGGGACAGCCCGCATTCGTCAAGACAGTAGCTTAGATCCAGCCCGTCAAGAACTTGCCAATCAATTGGTGACATTACAAACGGAGCGCGAAACTCAGCAGCAGTTACTAGAGGCACTGAATCAATCAGAGCAGCAGCTTCGTGAAGAGTATCGACAGCTTCCTAATAAGCAGCTAGAAGAGGCTAGGCTTACCCAAGAAGTCACCTTGAAGAAAGCGTTTTATGACCAAATTCAAGCTCGGCTAGAAGATGTCACGCTGGCAGAGAAGGAAACACCAGGCAACCTAGTCATTGCTCAGCCTCCCCAGGCCTCTGCAGCGGATGAGATTGGGCGCAATCCATTTATCATTTTGGTCGTCGGTGGATTTGTTGGCCTCTTAGTTGGGGGCGGACTCATTATTCTCCTCGATACATTAGATGCAACCTTCCATACTTTGCCTGATTTGCAATCTGCGTTGCGCCAGCAAGAAGTTCCCACGTTGGGGCTTCTGCCACTCATGCCAGTTGATTCTAATCGAGATGACATTCCTGTTGTTGTTGCGGTTGATTCGCCTTACATTGAGCCATTTGAGCGATTTAGAAGCAACTTGCGACGCGCAGCAGGCAGTACTCCACCTAAAATGGTTTTATTAACGAGTACGGTGACCGGTGAAGGGAAAACCGTTGCGGCCTATAATCTGGCGATCGCCTCTGCACGGGCCGGCAAACGGACGTTGCTAGTTGAGGCTGATTTGCGATCGCCCTCCCATGCTGGCGTTCTCAATGTAACTCCTGACCCCGATAGCCAGGTTGAACCCCTACGCTACTACGGGAATATCAATGACTGTATTCGCCTAGTTCCCGATGTTGAAAATTTCTACATTCTCCCAAGTCCCGGTCCTCAGCGGCAAGCGGCGGCGCTCCTCGAATCTAGCGAAATGAGGCGGATGCTCGAAGATGTTCGAGGACGATTTGATATGGTTATCCTTGATACGCCGTCTTTAAGTCGGTATAACGATGCCCTCCTTCTAGAGCCTCAAACAGATGGCATGGTACTTGTGACTCGTCCTGGCTATACAGAAGAAGGATTATTGGCTGAAGCGGTTGAACAATTCCTTGAGTCAGAGGATATTCAGTTCTTGGGCGCAGTCATTAATGGGGGAGACATTCCCGTCCAATCGTCCATGACTCAAAATGAGATGGATGGGCGTTTCATGATTGATAACTTAGAAAGCCGAGAACCTCTTGATCGGGTCACGAATTAGTTTTTACAGGTGGTTTACAGATGGACCGTCAGATTTTGCTAATCTGCGGTAGCGATCGCTCAAAAAATCAGCATCTTGCAAAATCTTGTAGAGGTTTACTCCTGTTTCGAGCAGGCAGGCATGACCACTCCTAGGGAGCACATATTTTCGAGCATTGGGCATTAACGTTTTGAGGCGTTCAACTTCAGCCATCGACGGAAGGAGGCGATCCGCTTGCCCGACAACCAATAACGCGGGTTGAAGAATACTAGCGAGATCAACGTCTGCAATATAAAAATCTCGAAGAAGCGATAAACGCCAAATCGAACTCTCGTGACTAACCGACTTCATCGCATCAAGAAGTGCATGTTGATTGCCCGCATCTATGCGCTCAAGATTTGCCAAAAAAGGTAGTAAACCGCTGCACGACATTGGATATAGCGATTCGGGGAGCAACCGAACGAGGTGCGATCCCCACGATAGCCAGGGTCGATGGTTAAATGACGACGCAGGATTAACCAAAATCAGTCGATGAATGAGCCGGGGCGCTTGCAAGACAACTTTGAGCGCAAGGCACCCGCCAAAGGACTCGCCACAGAGATACACCGGTCGCTGAGGATTTTTGCCCACCTCTGCTCGAATCAGCTCAATGACTTGATGAGCCAGTCCATTCCAATCCGTTAAGTCATTAGCTGGGATCATCAAACAGCGAACTTCGAACCGATCTTCTAGTCGCCCAATTTGCGATCGCAGCAACTGCCCTGTACCGTCCATACCCGGTAGAAATATGAATAGCGGCGCATCAGGGTATGACTTACGCAATGGCAAAAATTGGAGTTGATGTTGAGCAACAGGCATAACGATTTCGGCAGATATCGACATCATCGGTGGATCAACTGCAGTCAGTGTGATCCCACGTTTGGGATAGGGCAATCATGGGTTGGGTCAGCCTCATCCCCGAATCATATGTAAACCAATAGGCTACCTCCCTGTTTCCAATAATGATTTAATCTGCTGAGAACAATAATCAGTTAACTCAGTCACCATAGATTTGGCTTGCTTGCCGGCATAGTCACTCCGTTGAGCATCCGTAATCCAAAGAGGTTGACCCACCAAAATATTGACTCGGTCATAAACCACCATAGGATGCCAACCCGGTTGATCAAATAGAGGCTCCGATGGGTCAAACAGGCGCAAGAGTCGGAGTGGAAACACAGAATTCACCGTTTCATTTGTGGAGGCGATCGCCACAGGTAGGACGGATAAGCGTTTGATAGGAGCACGCAATGCTAAATGAGCAAACCCTCTCTGAAACGATCGCATTTCATACGGTTGGGTACGATTCACCATAGGCTGTGCTCCTTCTGGAAAGATGCCAACCGTCTGTCGTGTCCTTAATAACTGAATGGCCTGATGGAAGAAACTCCGTTGTCGATGGCTCGGTTCAGCTAGGGGAAAACATCCGAGCCGAGTTACAACATCACTCAGTACCGGAACCTGTCCCATGTAATGATGGCACGCAAACCGAACAGGACGATTCAGCGTTGCTATGAGCACAGGAACGTCCATAAAGCTGCGATGATTACTAACGACCAAAACCGCTCCATCTTCCGGAATACGATTTTCGTAATATGTGAACGTTCGAGTTCCCAATACAGATAGAAGCTGCTGGGAGAGAAAAAGCGGACTGTTGGATGGCATGTAAAATCAAGGGAAAACTATGCTGCAGTCTGAGGCTAGAGAAATTCAAGCGATATTCATAGCGATCCTAAGTCGCTTGTGAATTATGTGTGAGCCGTGGGGCGGGCGCTGCCCCACGGCTCACACCCCATCTGGG
>DBGGTD010000216.1:0-6056 GCA_051162585.1 Elainellaceae cyanobacterium | reverse complement strand
TAGCAGCAGTTACTCTTCGAGAAGCCGCTATGCGTCTACAACTGCCGCTGCAAAAAGTTTTGTCAGTCAACCAGGGTCTAGTGTCACAGCCAGACTAATCTGCATTCTAAAATGTAACGAATTTGACATTTTGCCAAGCCATCGGGAACTTTCTGATGGCGGGATAGGTCGTAGTTATTTATCAATCCCTAACGATCTCGAACGGGTGGCTTGACATGGTAATCTCAAAGCGATCGCACTCTAAAATCGCCCTACTGACCGTAGCAGGTCTTATATCCACAGCGGTATTGCCTATCTTGAGGAGCGTTCCCGCTACAGCGATGACTCCTCAGGCGTATACTGTGGCGCAGCTTTTCCCTACGTCTAGAATTGCAATTCCAGATGGAACGGTGATTCCAGTTCGCTACGACGAAGCGGAAAAGATCATTGTGACACCGGATGAAACCGCTGAGATTTCTCTAACAGTTGCGTCTGACGTTCGTTCCAACTCAGGTACAGTGCTCATTCCAGCAGGAAGCGTCATTGAAGGTGAGCTCCAGCCTATGGATGATGGCACTCGATTTATATCTGATGAGATTGTGTTTTCCAACGAGCGACGCCTTCCAATTGATGCCACCTCTGCTCCCATTACCGATACAGAAATCATCACTGAAGAGAGCGACCCAGATATCTTGCGAGGCGCTGCAATTGGGGCTGCCGCTGCTGCCGTGCTGTTTGAAGTGCTCGGCGATATCGACATTATCGAAGTATTAGGAGGGGCAGGATTGGGAGCATTGGGCGCGCTATTGCTTGGAGGGGACAAGGAAGAGGTTGAGGTTCTCGTGATTGAACCTGAAACTGATCTAGATTTGACATTACAGTCCGATTTTGAACTCTGATTTTGAACTCTGATTTTGAACTCTAGCGGATCGATGATTGCAGACCTTTAAATCCCTACTGCGACAATATTGCAACTTCAGGTGTTAATAAAACCGCGTCGCGGCTGTCAATAATGGCGGCGGTAAAGTTGCGATCGCTCAGGGTTTGCAAAACCGATGCAGCACTATCAGGGTTATCGGTATAGGCTGCTAGCAAGTAGGGTTGCTCTCCATAGACGATAAGCCCGACGGGAGCATCCAATAGGCGCTGAACGTCAACTGCAATTTCAGGACGATCGAAATAGTGCACAATGACCGCATAGCCAACGCCCAGAGGACGAGGCGCATAAGCAGGCGCTGGTTCACGGTCTGACGCCGGGGCGATCGCAGGTGGTTGAACCACAAAAGTCTGAAGGCTTTCTGTCTCAGCCAGATACTGAGCCCACGATGACGCAATGTCTCGGCTGGTGAACCCGCTCACTCGCAAAACAGCCGTTTCTAAATAATCGCAAATGGTGGTGATGGTGCCTCTAGGCAAGATTTGCTGAATTTGAGTGAGATCGGAATCGGGTTGATCCCGAATAAATAGCAAATATTCCCCCGCAGCGGGAGGCTGACATGGGGGATAGGGTTGAGCAGTGGCGATCGCCTGAACGCTACCCCATACAGCAGGGCTCAGCACACAGCTAACTAGCAGAAAACGCTTAAAGATCCCGGTTTTTTGATGACTCACCTGAGCTAATAAAAAATTAAATCACTTTATGACACGCTACTTAGGGAAGCGAGCGGATCTGGAATCGTCTCAGACGGAGCATCAAATTTTCCGGTGATGACAAACTCCAATCTGAGCTTCAGCCACGTAATAAATGTTTCGTCTGTGGAGATGACAGCAGCTGCAGGCTGAGGACAGTTAGCCTTAATGGTCGCTAATTCGGGCGATTCTAAAAACGCAGGTTGAGGAACAAGCCAGAAATCAAGCTGCTTGCCGCGCTCTGCATAGTTTCGAGTGCGTTCTTGAAGAACTTCATCAAGAGGCTCTTCGTCTATCAGGAAGGCGTGACTCGCTAAGACGTAATAGTAAGTCTGCATAATCTCGAACGTTTCGTACTACTAACTATGATGTTAAGACGCTTAGCTATAAGCCAGTATCAAAATCAATTCACTGTCCATAGCCACATCCCATATAGTAGCGTGCGATCGCACAGTGGTCGAACTCTAGCTAACCTTTTGTTGCATTTTCTGTGGGGATTGTATTTTCCATAGACAGAGTTGCTTCTAACGTAAGACAGTTACGTCCGTTCACTTGAAGACGATATTCAACCCGATCCATTAGGCGGTTAAGAATCAACCAGCCATATCCTCCTTCCTGCATGTCTCCTGGTTTGGGTGGCAGGTAAGTAGACAAATCAAATCCTTTTCCGTAGTCCCAAATTTCTAGGCAAACGTCTCGATCTTTTACTTCTAAACGAATTAAGACGGGTAAGTTAGGCTGCTCTCGATGGGCATGACGAACCACATTGGAGTAGGCTTCAACCAACACCAACCGTAACCGATTCGCCTGGCGTGACCAGTCGACCGAGTCTCCTAGCTCTGTCTCCAGACATCCCAGCAGCCACCCTTCGACAATATTGAGAAATTTTAAATCACTCGGCACGTGCAGTTCCGTTCTCATGACTTACAGGATCTCCAGTGAAAGAATGGTTTGATCATCGTCCTGAACTTCATTCTGGGATTGAATCTGATCAAGAATCTTTTTGAGGCTCAGTTCACCCTGCTCTTGAGCAAGTAGTTGCCAAAGACCTGTCTGTCGAAGCATAGAATTACTGGATTGATTTGGATGTGCGCTATGAGATGATGAAACCGTTGCTTCAGTAATTCCATCGCTGGTTAACAATAGAACACTTCCACTCTCTAGTAAGACATGCCCAGACGGAGCCTGCCAGTTTGGTAAGATCCCCAGCGGAACTCCTCGATCCTTTAGATACGTCGGTAAATACGTTGGTTCGCTAGAATCTGCGCCAGGATCTGATTTAGGGTGAGCCGACGATTGTATGGCTAACTCTTTATAAGACCAAACCATCGGATAGATATGTCCTGCATTGGCATAAACCAGTTGATATGTTGAAGGAGTGTAGCGAGCAATAGCAGCCGTGATGAAGCAATTACTGCTCACGAGATCGTTAAACATACTACTGTTTAAGCGCTGCATGACAACATTTGGATCGGGCGAGATTTCCTGAGATAGTTCTCGACGCAAGATCGAAATTGCACTTGCCATAAACAGGGCGGCTGGTACCCCTTTACCAGATACATCCCCAACAGCGATCCAAACATCTCCTTGGGGATGAATATATACTTCAAAAAAGTCCCCACCTACTTCACGGGCCGGATAACAACAAGCCTGAATTTTAACATTCTCTAAGTCAGGCCAACTTTGCCGGAGCAGGTTGGTTTGAATTTGACGGGCGACCGCTAACTCCGCACGCATCTGTTCCGTTTGGTCTTGAATTTGCTGATACAGCCTCGCTTGGGAAATCGCCAAGGCTGCCTGTGCAGCAACTTCCTCAATCAGTTTGACCTCTTCGAGAGTCCAGGATGGAATAATACTCTCTCGATAAAATGCCAGCACAGCCAGTGCTTCTTGCTGATAATTTAAGGGGACAATTAGCTCCGTGTATGCGACAGAATCTATAACCTGATTTGAGTCAAGTTGAATGTGCTGCGATTTTAATGCAGACATCAGCGAATTAACGGACTGAACATCAATGAATCTCTGGCATTGATTGCTTAATGGATGTGTCGAAGCATATGAGAAAATCTCAGATGACAGACTGTAAGCTTTAATTCCAGAATCATGGGTAGTTATAACGGGATGTAAAACACAAATCGCAGCATCAAAGGTTTCCCCGAGTGTTTGAACAATGGTCTGAAGCATGCTGCGGTAGTCTAATGATTCTCGAATGGCTGTTGTGACGGTATTAAATAAGGACTCGCGGCGTAGGGATCGACGGAGTTCATGGGTCCGATGCTTGATTACCCGATAGGTTTCGGATGCTTGCAAGACCATTGATTGCAGTGCGTCAGGATTCCAAGGCTTGGTAACGTACTTAAAGACTTTTCCCGTGTTGATTGCTCCGACTAGGTCTTCAACATCCGTATAGCCTGTCAGCACAATCCGGATTGTGTCTGGAAATGCCTCTACTGTCCGACTTAGAAACTCCGTTCCTTTCATCATGGGCATTCGCTGGTCAGAAATGATGATTGCCATTTCCCCATGCTGTTCTAGGATTTGAAGAGCTTCGGGGCCACTGGCTGCTCTAAAAACGATGAAATGTCGGCGAAAGGTTCGATACAACAGATCGAGATTGTCAGATTCATCATCGACGACTAGCAGTTTCAGTTTTTCGCCATCTGACTGAGTCATTCGACTCCAATACTCCAAACGCTTATGGGATTCGATAGATTCTGGATGTAAGAACGGTGGGGACTATCAAGTAGAATTCAGTATGTCAAATAGCCAGCCCGTTAGTGACAGATTGCGGGTGCGACTAGCAGGTTATAAACCCATGATCCTTATCATGATCTTTATAAGGTACTCCGTGAGATGAAAATGCCTTCAGACGAAATAGATAGAGAACAGAATTAAATAGAGTCATATTTATAGACACGCATCAGACACTAGGAAATTTCGTAGTGTTTATTCATACAATAAATTTTCAATAAAACCAGGATGAATTTACTGTGATGACATGTGGTGCCGCCACTCAAGAATTTATGCCCTCTCATGACAAATTTAGCCGCAAGTGTAACAGTCGTAAATGAACCCTGTATGCTGAATTGGTCCATTTAGAAAATACCCCAAATTTAGCAAATGCTAACAAGTCATCAGTGAATTTAGACAATTAGGTTCAATAAAACTATCCGATTCTGATAAAGAGTCTCTTAAGTTAAAGAGATTGTAAGCGTTGCCTTCAATACAGCGATTCTAAATCGCTTGTGAATTGTATGTGAGTGGTGGGGCAGGCGACGCCCGCCCCACCACTCACAACCCATCTGGGATTGCTATATATGGATTATGTATGGATTTGACACTCATGACGTTTAATCTTCGCTACGATAAGCCTGATCCGGGCGATCGCGCGTGGAGTGCTCGCAAAAAGGCGGTTGCGGCGGTAATTCTGCATTATTCCCCTGATATTATTGGGACTCAAGAGGGTAAAGCTCATCAACTGCTCGATTTACATCGATTATTACCGCACTACCAGAGCACTGGAGGCGATCGCTACGGTAACGGCATGGGCGAACATTGCGCTATCTTTTACAACCCGCAAAAATTGACCTGCTTAGAGTCTCATGATATTTGGTTAAGCGATACGCCTGATATCCCTGGAAGCATAAGCGCTGACTGGGAAAACCCCCTTCCCCGCATGGCGACCTGTGCTACGTTCACAGATAAACGGTCGCAGGATGAAACCATCATTGTATGCAACACTCATCTTGATTATGAGAGCGCCACTGCTCGCGAACGGGGAGCTCGACTCATATGCGATCGCCTTTCACTGCTGTCAGAGAATTCGGCTGTGTTTATTACAGGTGACTTTAATTGTCCGCCCGATTCCCCTGCTCGCCGACGTTTGGATCAATTTTATTGGGGCAACGAGTGGATGGCAGATGCATTAGCTAATCAGCCTTTAGACGCCCAAATGACATACCATGACTTTACCGGCAAGGCGGATGCGGCGATCGATTCTATTTATTATGCGGGGCGACTCCGTTTAACACATGCCGAAGTAAATTCGCACCCGTGGAATGGTATCTATTCGTCAGACCACTTTCCGGTATACGCTGCCTTTCAGACAATTTAGCGATGCTGCAACGCGGATTTCTATTTGCATCCATGGTGTCTATGGCTGTTCAATCCATCAATAGACATAGATATATATATATCGAACCATAGAGGAAAATCTATTTCGGGACTGTTAGAGTGGTATAATAAAGGTAGCAAGACTCGCTACACACATAGAGTAGATTGCTGAGAAGTGAATGATTGGTAAAGCGCCATTAAACGCAATCATTAGATGCATAGCGCCGCTATTGCCCGATCGGTTGGCGTTGGCTCAGCCCGTGATTGATAGGTTCGCCCACTAGGGTGATCTGTTAGGACGAAGATTTGCGGATGTCTATGCTTTTCTTTTAAAA
>DBGGTD010000215.1:0-2927 GCA_051162585.1 Elainellaceae cyanobacterium | reverse complement strand
TGAGCGCTGTGGCAGTGAGCCCCGATGGGGAAACCCTCGTCAGTGGAGGCGCAGATGGCATGCTGCGCTTCTGGACTCTGGCGGGTGAACCAATAGGCACCCCTGTGGTGGGCTATGCTGCACCGACGCGATCGCAAGCGGCGGCATTTCCGTTATGGCTGTTGTGGCTATTGCCGCTAGCCGCACTGGCGCTGCTGATTTGGTGGTTGCTGAGTCAACAGTCTGTGACGCAGCCGCAGGGAGCAGTATCGGATGCAGCAAAACCTGATGGAGAACAACCGAGGTCGATGCGAAAAGGCTTTGAGCAAGAAACTCCCCGTCGCCAAACCAATACCAAAGACGAAGCCCAAGATGAATGGTCTGGGTACTGATGGCGGTAGTTTCTGTCAAATTCGCGCAATGAGTGGCGATTCAGATCTGACAGCATACTGAGTGCGATCGCCCTGAAGTTGAGACGTGACCCAGTTCTCATCAAAGATACATTGATAAATCCGATTGCGAATAGTGAGTATTCCTTGGCTGTCTTCAACAACAAGCCCAGAGAAGTATAGTTCACGATGCTCTCGGCTATTGTCTGCCAAGATTTTCTCGCCCTGCAACAGTCGCTGATAGATTTGTAAGATGGGTTGGCTAGCCTCGCCCCAGCTTAGAATGCGATCGCGAATGGTGCTGAGATGCTCTGGAATATCTTGGCATTCCCACTGATTGAGGATACGAGCATGCACCAATTCATCGACGATGTAGCTTGCCATCGCAATATGATGGGCTTTGGTCTGATGGTCGAGAGGGTGGACGAGGGAATCACGGCGAAATGTTTTAGATGACTGCTGATCGCTTAAAACACTTTGACTCTTAGAAAGTCTGATGTTGGTAACATGAGCAATCGATTCGACGACAAGTTGGCAGAGCTTTTGAGTTAGAAATGGTTGCCCCTCAGTCCAGTGCATGATGCGATACATAATCGCCTCTGGGCATCTGAAATATCGTGCTAGCTCGACCACCAGAGGGCGAACTTCAACCAAGTTAAATCCTGATAATTGAATCGTGCGACCGATCGCAAACGGATGGTGAAACTGACTATCAAACATCGACACAGGAGACTCGCCTCCAAACAAAGCAAAGGTTAGTCGCTTGTAGTTGGGGTTGATCGCCCGCCGATAGTAACACGATCGAATCGTATCAAAGAAATCGTCAATGGGAAGACTCAGATTGAGGATACTGTCTAGTTCATCAATGAAAATAACAATGGTGTCGTTGGGAAACTGAGTCAAAAGAATTTGCTCAATAAAAGCGCGCAGCTTTTGCGGGGGCAAGTACCCGTCAACGTCATGCCACCAAGCCTTCAAGTCTATAGTGGTATGTAGTTGGAAGGCTCGCCATAGCTCAAAAATAACGCCTTGATACCATTGATCGGGAGTCGAATGACGGCTGCCAATGCGCGTTAAATCAATAGAGGCGCAGCGGGTCCCATGGGCTTGAAGCTGATGGTTGGTACGAACGATGAGTGATGACTTTCCGGTTTGCCGTGGGCTAAAGACGCAGCAAAGTTTTCCGGCAGCTAGGGTATCGTACACGTCAACATCTGCTTGCCGCGCTACATAAGTTGGTGCATCGGCATATAAGCTTCCTCCTACCTGAAACTGATGAAAACTCATAGACGATAACCTCAACTGAGCAACTGCAAAAACGACAAACAACGTGCAGCTATTGACATAATTTTCCAGTCAAACTTTAATTGGCACAGCAGATTAACTGCTCCGCTAAAGAGTGACCTCTGCTGAGTCAATCAAATAGAATTGCGTGTGAGAGTTGGCTCAACATCAACTCTCACTTTTGAATCTAGAATAAGAAAATAAGAAACCTATAAGGTCGATGTGCAAGGTTAACGCGGGCGTTGCTGATTCGCGGTATGTGGCGGCTTACAGCTCCGGCTTCTTCACGAGTTTCTTTGGCACCGATCACAACTTCAACGCAGAGGCCGGGGATCTGCCCACAGGCTCCACGCAGTTCTGCAGAACGCAGGCTACAAAGACACTAGCAGAGCATAGCGGAGCCATGCCCGTAGGGCTATAACCTGCCTCTGCAGGTTCCAAGACCTTTGGTTTTGCTAGGGGATCCGGTTACACGGAGATTAATCCCACCCTAAGATAGCGGCAATTTGATCGTGCAACAAAACCGGATTAAACGGCTTGGTGATAATTCCTGCAACGCCCATTTCAGAAAAGCGAGTGCGATCGCTCGGTAGCATCTTAGCGGTCAGCAAGATAACAGGAATGGGTCGGGTATCAAACTGTTTTCTGAGCTGCTCAAAAAACTGAAGCCCATCCATGTCGGGCATCGACACATCTAGTAGGATTGCATCAATCTTTCTGGCTTCGACGCTGATCAATCCGTCTTGCCCAGACTTGGCTGTTAAGGTTTTCCATCCGCCCAGGTCTTCAAGGCAGGCTCGAACCACTTCTCGAATTCGCTCTTCGTCATCGACGATCAAGATGCATCGGTTTAGCGTTTGGTCTAATTTCATACCAACTGAGAATTTGCCACTGGCACTGTAAAAAAGAAACGGCTTCCCTGGCCTAACCTGCTTTCTGCCCAAATCTCTCCACCTTGTTGATCTAAAATGCTCTTGCAGATAGCAAGCCCCAAGCCTGTTCCGCCTCGCTGACGAGAATCAGATGCGTCAACTTGCTGAAACCTGTCAAAGATGTGGGTCAGTTTATCAGCCGGAATACCCCGTCCAAAATCTGCAACGCAAAATTTTACCACCTCCGGTTGCACAGTCGCTGAAATCGTCACTGTTGAATGAGGTGGAGAAAACTTAATCGCATTGCTGAGCAGGTTGGTTAAGATTTGGACAATTGCATCGGGATCTGCCCAAATGTGAGCAGAGATAGGATCTACCTCTATTACAATACTAGCCTCATGGG
>DBGGTD010000214.1:0-4798 GCA_051162585.1 Elainellaceae cyanobacterium | reverse complement strand
AATCTGCCAAATCAAATTCTGCAATGATTTGGCCGCCATCGGAGTAAAGCGCCGTTGTAAATTCATTTTTGAGCGACTGACTGTAGTCGCTTTCGGCGTTGAAATAGAGTGCCGCATTTTGCCGCTGGAGCGTATTGACAAGATATCGAGATAGGGTTGTAGCCGTAAAGCGATCGCTCGGAACGGTTCGAAATACATAGTTTCCAGCGTCTGAAAGTCGCGTAGAGGTGCTCGTTGGAGATATCACCACGAGCTGCTCACGCTCATAGACCTCGCTGGCTGCAAGCGTCGTTTCGCTCCCAAAATGACCAACCACACCCAGCACTTCCTGGTTTTGAGCGAGTGCTTGAGCAATCTGAGTAGCGATTGCTGGGTCGTTATCATCGCTGGCGATCGCCACCCTAAGAGGGACCCCATCGATGCCGTTTGCTTGATTAATCTCCTGCTGCGCTTGGGCGACACCCCGCAAAATTTCGCTAGCGGGATTAACAGCCGTTGCGGCAGGCACCGCAACGGCAACGGTATGAGATGGCTCTGTGCCAATGCGAGCATTGTTGAGATAGATCAATGTTTCTGGATCATTTGAGTTCTGTCGAAGGGCTGCCTCAAATTGAGCAATAGCGCTGCGGTAATCAGACTGGGCGATCGCTTCAACACCCGCTTGCTTTTCATCTGAGGCAGGTTCGGCAACTACGATGGTTTGTCCGATGCTAATTCGCTCCGAAATTTGATCAGTGAGATTACCAGTTGTCGGTGAGTCGAAGTTTCCTGTTCCTGGTGACGCTGATTCAGAAGAGGGGCGATCGGCAGAGAGAAATCTTCCGAGATTAGTCTGATTAGCTATCCACCAGACTCCACCTCCAATGAGAACGAGAGTAATCAGTAGAGAAATAACTAAGCCGGGAAGTTCGTTTTTCTGCGACATGGCTCAACTAAATGTCCTAACTAAGCACTATAGCGGGATTGGGGGAAGCAAGCTGGTGAGGCGCGCCCCGCCCCGGATCACCCTATTTGTACTTGATACGCAAATTGCTCTATCCGCTTTGTCATACTATAAAGTTAAGAAACATTAATTATCCCGTGTTACCGTGACTACTCAGCAAATCCGATCCTCTGAGGCATTTAAGAATTTTGATTGGATGTGGCGTGGGCATCAGCTTCGCTACACCGTTGTTGGAGAGGGGCAGCCTCTCGTATTAGTGCATGGTTTTGGTGCATCGATTGGGCATTGGCGCAAAAACATCCCAATATTAGCAAGCCAAGGATATCGCGTATTTGCTCTAGACTTGCTTGGCTTTGGGCATTCTGAGAAGCCCCCCCTCGATTACAACCTAGAGCTTTGGGAAGACTTGCTCAAAGATTTTTGGGATACTCATATTAACCAGCCTGCTGTCTTTGTGGGTAACTCCATTGGCGGGCTGCTCACCATGATGGTGCTTGCCAAGCATCCAGCGATCGCCTCAGGTGGGGTGTTGCTAAACTGTGCAGGCGGGCTAAATCACCGCCCCGACGAATTGAATCCGCCCCTCCGATGGATCATGGGAGCCTTTACGAGCCTGATTGGGTCTTCTCTAATTGGTCCATTTATCTTTGATCGCATTCGTCAAAAGCCTCGATTGCGCTCAACGCTCAAGCAGGTTTATCACGATCATTCAGCCGTTACCGATGAACTTGTCGATCTGATTTATGAGCCTGCCTCTGACCCAGGAGCCTCTAAAGTTTTTGCCTCGATCTTGACCGCCCCGCCAGGGCCAAAGCCATCTGAGCTACTCCCTCGCATTCACCAACCGTTGCTTATTTTGTGGGGTGAGGCTGACCCGTGGACTCCAATCACAGGCGCCACGCTTTATCAAGAAATGGCTCAGCAAGATCCCGAGCGAATTACGTTTGAGAGCATTCCTGATACGGGGCATTGCCCCCATGATGAACGCCCGGATGAGGTCAATCGATTGATTTTAGAATGGCTTAAACACCAAGAATTTTGAACGATCTTTATCTAACGTGTCGACGTGTTTTGATGGGAGCAAGCTCGTTCTGTCTCAGCTAGAAAATCTGTTTTGATACCGGCATGCGGCGACTCAGCAAGAATGTCGCTATCCCACGAGCTATTGTCAACAGATTGACTGGCATCGGTTCATTAGGAGTTGTCGTTGATAGAATCGATTGCCCGTGAAACAGGGGATAGATGATTGGTATTTTGCTTTTGAAGAAACCAAATCACTCCAAACCCTGTACAAAATGCTGTGATGATAATGACAACAACGGTCAACTGAAGCCATATCCCTCCAAACTTTCGCCCAGACTTTGACGAGTTGGCGACGCGTTGAGATTTTTCGTCTGTAGAAATTGCTCCCGCGGCCCCGTAAGCATCGTTAGAGCTAAACGGAAGCATGATTGTTGGAGACTCGGTTCGTTCGGAGTTTGACCGGGAAGGGGATGACGCAGAACGCGGTTGCATCAGCAGGGCTCGTTTTAATTCTTCTGTGATCTCGTCAGAGACGTGAAGGACAGGTTCATCCTGTTTGGCCCGTTGATTTTGCTTGTCTTGCTCATTCACCAGTTGATGTAGGGATAGGGCAGATTGAAACACCTGGTCGATCTGCTGATGCAACTGTTGATTTTGCTGAGTCAAGGTTTGATTTCGCTGAGTTACAGTCTCTAGCTGAGCCTTAATCGTCTGCAATTCTTCTGCCAACTCTCGATAAACTGAAAGGGGTACAGATGGTGCGTAGGAATTGCTAATTGATTGAGCTTGCCCAGTTGCTGAGGTGTGCGGGGTCGTTTCAGACGGTATCTTAGTCATGGGTTTCGGTTTAATGTCGGCTTAATGTCAGCAATTGGCTTGGTATAAAGGGTATAAATTAGAGCCATCATATCGAATACAGGCCCTACCTCGCTGAAATTACAGCAATCTACGGTCATTTGTATCGGTAATTTACAATACAACTTTCGATCTACCGTGGTTATGTCTAGAAAGATAGCGTTCTTGAGAAATGCTCAGCGTTCGAGCCGGACGTGGTTTAAGTCAACGTATTGAGTCAACATAATAAAGACGACTGACTTGATATCGTGTCACATGTTTTGTTTATGAATCAATCATTTACTCAATCCAATATCTCTGCAGAGCGAGATAATTTACCCGCAACAACGAAATACGGCGAACGCCACATCACGGAAGGTGAGCTGACGACGTTTCCCAATCCTCGAATGGGGCGACGATATACGATTCAAATTGAGTTGCCCGAATTTACGTGCAAGTGCCCATTTTCAGGCTATCCAGATTTTGCAACGATTCATCTGAGCTATGTTCCTGACACCCATGTCGTTGAACTTAAAGCACTCAAGCTTTATATCAACAGCTATCGCGATCGCTACATTTCCCACGAAGAATCTGTGAATCAAATTCTGGATGATTTTGTAGCTGCCTGTGATCCGCTTGAAGTGACGGTCAAAGGTGATTTTGCGCCTCGTGGTAATGTTCATACGGTCATCGAGGTTCAGCATCAGAAGGGAGCCTAGTGTTTAAGCTGACTATCATTCATGGATTGCGGCAGCGATGGCTATATTGGATGCTCATTCCTGTAGTGGCGATCGCCATCGGGGCATGCAACACAGCTCAATTTACAGGGCGAGCGGCACAACCTCCCCAAATTGTTACCAGCACGCTCAGCGATCCTGAAACGTTTAACTACGTTCTCAACACCACATCACCGAACGTGTTTAGCCTCATTTATGACGGGCTCGTCGGTGAAAATGGGTTAACGGCTGATATTGAACCCGCCCTCGCAGAAAACTGGGAGATTTCAGACGACAGCCTCCGGATTACCTTTACCTTGCGAGACGGATTGAAATGGTCTGACGGAGAGCCACTCACCGCCGCAGACGTTGTGTTTACCTACAATGACCTGCTTTTTAATGAAGCCATTCCATCGAGCGCGCGGGATGTGTTGAGAATCGGAGAATCTCAAGAACTCCCTACGGTTCGCAGCCTCGATGATCGGAGAGTAGAATTTACGGTGCCAGAGCCATTTGCCCCATTTCTGCGAACGGTAGGTCTGATTGCGATATTGCCCAAACATGCGCTCCAGCGATATGTGAATGAACTTGACGCCGACGGCACCCCTCGCTTTGTATCAGCCTGGGGGACAGACACCGATCCGGCAGAGATTATTGCGAATGGGCCCTATCGCTTAGCGAGTTATGTGCCGAGTCAGCGCGTGGTGTTTGAGCGCAATCCATATTACTGGCGGCGCGATGAGCAGGGAAACCTGATGCCTTATGTCAAACGCCTGATTTGGCAAATTGTTGAATCGTCAGACGCATCGGTGATTCAATTTCGCTCAGGCGGACTAGATGTGTTGGGGCTGTCTCCTGACTACTTTGCGTTGCTCAAACGCGAAGAAAGTCGAGGGGATTTCACGATTTATGAGGGAGGCCCTGTTCCGTCTACAAGTTTTATTGCCTTCAATCTCAACCAAGGCAGACGAAATGGCGTACCCTTGGTTGATCCAATTAAATCTCGATGGTTTAACACAGTGAATTTTCGGCAGGCGGTTGCCCATGCCATCGATCGCCAGCGCATGATTAACAACACATTTCAAGGACTAGCCGAGCTACAAAATTCGCCAATTTCTGTGCAAAGCCCATACTATCTGCCTCCCGAAGAGGGCTTACCCATTTATGAATACAATCCAGAGATAGCTAGAACACTCTTGATCGACGCCGGATTCCAGTATGATCCAAACGGTCAATTATTAGATGTTGATGGCAATCGCGTGCGATTTACGCTGATTACCAA
>DBGGTD010000213.1:0-7837 GCA_051162585.1 Elainellaceae cyanobacterium | reverse complement strand
GAGCTAACGCCGGACGCTTATTAGCACCCGCAACTAAAAACATGACGCAATGGGCATGGTTGATCAACGACGCTGTGAATGTGATTCGGGGTTGCCCGTCTTTGTTGCCAACCGTGATCAGGCGATCGCTCACCTCTAACGCCGCAGTGTGAGGAAACAGGGACGCAGTATGGCCATCATCGCCCATGCCGAGAAGCACGATGTCTAAGGCAGGATAGTCGCCCGGCTGAGTCTGAAAAACGTCTCGAATCTCTGCATCATACTGGTCAGCCGCTTGTGACGGTTCCGGGGCATCGGTCGGCACCGGATGAATATTCTCAGGCGGGATAGGCACCCGATCGAGCCACGCCATGCGAGCCATTCTTTCATTGCTATCGGGATGATCAGACGGCACATACCGCTCATCTCCCCAAAAAATGTGTAGTGCGTCCCACGGCAACGACTGGGTTGCCAACGATTCATATAAGGGTTTAGGCGTACTGCCCCCTGCCAAAGCAATGGTGCACCGCCTTCGTTTGGCGATCGCCGTTTGGATGTGTTCGAGTACCAATTCGAGCGATCGCTGAACCAAGGTACTCTTATCCGGTAATATTTCTACCTTTTTCATCAATACCCCCACTAACACCTGGTCAAAATGTCGTAAAGCGATGTTGTATAGCCCTAAGGGCTTAGGTTTGTGTGTAGAGCCCCCGCGCCGCGGGGGCTCTACACACGTTCAACGTCCTAACGCGAGTGCGTACGGCTATAAAGCAAGCAATCATCCATCACCTTACTCATGCAGACTAACCCTGAATATCTGTTATGTGAGTCAGGGCAAAGATTCTTTTAGGATTAGATCCTTCGAGATGACTAACCCACAATCAGGAGAAAAATTGACTATCAACGGGCGATCGCTTGTAAATCTACTCTAAATCTATAGCAATCCTAGATGGGTTATGAGCAGTGGGGCTGCGCCTGCCCCACTGCTCATACATAACTCACAAGCGATTTAGGATCGCTATAGTTTTCATCTCTTTCTTACAAAGATTGCCGCCGAATGACAAGGAAATCTATGGTCTTTGGGCTTTATGTATAGCATGATGTTTAATGGCGTTGGGGTCATTTCTCGAGACACGTGCCAGCTCGACTATTCGCTAGACCCTAAACGTAGCTAGCATTGCAATTTAAAAACATTTATGAAAGCGCCCACTAGCCGTCAACTTTCCCCCCTGGTTTCCCGTACATTCAAGGCAGTCGGAATCATTATGATTCTGGCATCTTTACTTGATATCATCATCCTTCCGATTCCATTTCAGTTTCAGAATCGAGAATGGTTAGAACTCTTTGCGACTCAAGTGGTCGAACGGGGCATCGTTCCGATGGTGGGTCTAGCGCTCCTGTTTGCCGGATATTGGGTCGAAGGCATTTCTACGGGGGCGTCGTCTGACAGCAGACTTTCTTGGAAAAGCCTGAAACTATGGGCACTATTGCTCTCTTGTTTATTTGCCGTGTTCTATCTGATGGTGCTCGTTCTGCACGTCAATAACGAATTTGCTCTGCGCACTCAGCGCCTAGAGGAAATTCAGCAGCAGGCGAGCCAGGCTGAAACTCAACTAGAGAACCAGATAGAGACGCAAGTTGGACAGCAACGACAACGCATTGGAGAGCTGCTCGAAAATGAGGCTCTACTAGACCAAGTGATTGAACAGGGCGCAGTTTCCGAACAAGAAGCTCAATTGCTTCAGCAGTTTAGAAATAATCCCGATTCGTTTGCCGTTTATTTACAAGGGCTCCAACAGGAGGCTGAGACAGCGCTCACCGAACGACAGACCCAGTTGGGAATGCGCCGTGAAGAGGCTATAACAGACGTTAAGACCAATACGCTTAAGTCTGCAATCCGCATTGGATTAAGCAGCTTGCTACTGGCTATCGGGTACATCGTGATCGGATGGTCAGGCTTAAAGCTCCTCGGACAGGCTTCTGCGGGTCAACTTCCTCGCTAACGATTAGCATGTTTTCGATTTATATTCTGACTCACAATGAAGAGGTCGATATTGCAGCGTGTATCGAGTCTGCGTGTCTCTCAGATGATGTAATCGTCGTAGACTCGTTTAGCAGCGATCGCACTCTTGACATTGCCAGCCAATATCCCTTCCGCATCGTTCAACACGCATTTGAAAGTCACGGTCGACAGCGAACCTGGATGCTTGAATCAGTCGTTGCCAACCATGAATGGGCATATATTCTTGAAGCCGACGAGCGAATGACTCCTGATTTATTTCAGGAATGTTTAGCTGCGATGCAAACCGATCAGCACGTTGGCTATTACGTTGCTGAACGCGTCATTTTTCTAGATCATTGGATTCGCCACAGCACCCAATATCCTCGCTATCAGTTACGGTTACTTCGGCTTGGTAAGGTATGGTTTACCGATTATGGGCATACCGAACGTGAGGTGTGTGACGGGCCAACAGGGTTTCTGAAATCAACGTATCCCCATTACACCTGCAGCAAAGGGCTAAGCCGTTGGATTGAGAAACACAATCGATACTCTACCGATGAAGCTGTTGAAACTCTCAATCAGCTTCAGTATGGCTCGGTAAACTGGCACGATTTAATGTTTGGAACTTCAGAATTAAAGCGCCGTAGAGCCCTCAAGGATTTATCGCTGCGCTTGCCGTTTCGTCCCCTGATTCGATTTATCTACATGTACGTCGGCTTGAGAGGGTTTCTGGACGGTCAGGCAGGGTTTGCGTGGTGCACCCTACAAGCATTTTATGAGTATCTCATCTTACTCAAAATGCAAGAGCTCAAGAACACGCCAGAGACGACTCAATCTCACATCTCATCTGTTTCCCCGTTGGTTAGCGAATCGTCCACTGATCTCACCATCTCTTAAGAGCGTCCTTAGAAATAGAAATGTATAGCCTTATGCTCTCGTGTTAGGACGCTGACTGCTCCCTATCTTGCATTCAAAGCCATCTAAATGTTAAATGCGATACTAATTATGTATGATTGAAACACCTGTAGATAGGCAGCTTTTCCAATATATAGCAATCCCAGATGGGTTGTGAGCGCGGTGGGGCGGGCGGCGCCCGCCCCACCGCGCTCACACAATTCACAAGCGATTTAGGATCGCTACAGAGACAAAAAATGTAGAAACAAAAATTTGCTTGGCGTGGCGCGTCATATTTACCCAATTGGGTTGGACGTTATAATTATGCATACATATCTAAACAATTCTTTACATGGATTGCAGATAATGTACAAATAGAGATGGGTGTAACCTGACGTGCTGCTGTTAGTCGATCGATTAGTCTCCGCGAGAGCGCTATCAAGATGAATTAGGGTTTTGGTACTAGCGCATGCCATTTAGCGTATGCCATACCGTTCTCTCAATCATCAAAGTGGCACGTTGGTCGACGTAGTAGCTGTTCGGTTCATTCAGCCAGTTCCAAAGAGAGTAGGTGTTCTGTGCTCCAGAAGCTTAAACAGGATTTCAAAAATGACCTGATTGCGGGTCTTTTGGTTATTATTCCCCTAGCCACTACCATCTGGCTGACACTTACGATCGCCAGTTGGGTGATTAATTTCTTGACACGGATTCCCAAGCAGCTCAATCCGTTTCACGATCTTCATCCAATTTTGGTTAATCTCATCAACATCGCAGTGGGGTTTGCGGTGCCCCTCTTCATCATCTTGTTGATTGGTTTAATGGCTCGCAATATTGCTGGGCAGTGGCTGCTGGATATAGGGGAACGTCTGCTTCAAGCTATTCCGCTGGCTGGTTCCGTCTATAAAACGCTGAAACAACTCCTTGAAACTCTTCTTAAAGATTCGAATAGTAAGTTCCGACGAGTTATTTTGGTTGAATATCCCCGGCGTGGCATCTGGGCACTTGCTTTTGTCACAGGAACGATTAGCCCTGATTTTCAACCCAATTTGCCTGGCCCAATGCTAAGCGTTGTGATTCCGACCACTCCTAACCCGACGAGCGGCTGGTATGCCGTTGTTCCAGAGAAGGATGTAATCAATCTCTCTATTTCCATCGAAGACGCGTTTAAGGTTTTAATCTCAGGAGGGATTGTCGGTCCTAGCGTGTTAGCATCTGTTCCACCTCGATCGCTGAATGAGCTAAAGTTAGAAACGTCGTCCCCAGATAATAAGCCGTTGACAGAGCTGAAGCGTCAACCTTATCCGGTCATCCAAGCTGAGGATGAGTAGAGACTGAGTCTGTTTTAGTTCGCTGCTGAGCATTATTGCGCTTAAGTATTATTACTATGCAACCCCGTCGAACTGCCCGTGAGCTAGCGCTCTTGAGTGTGAGTCAGCTCCCGACTAATCCTAAAAAGCTCGAAGATCAGCAATTGCAGCAGCTTGTTCTCGCTGCTGTGAGAACGCTAACGGCTGAAATTCGTGAAACGCTGGAGTTGGCAGCTTCAGAGTTAGAGCGAGGCAGCGATCGCCTCTTAAACAGCGAAACTCGAGCGATCGACCTGCAAAGCTCTAGAGTGATGGTAGGGGATGCCGTTGACCTCACTCAATCAGCGATTAACCGTCTTGGGCATGCCCTAGATTTGCCTGAATTTATTCAGCTCGCTAATCAGCATGAGGTCCGAGAGCATGCGCTGCAATTGTTGGTCGCTATCCAAACCTGTCGATCTGAAATTGATCGTGCCATTGAAGATGCGCTAATAGACTGGAATCTTAACCGCTTGGCGCGAATTGATCGAGACATCCTGCGAATCGCTGTCGCTGAGATGATTTATTTGCAAGTTCCTGATCGAGTTGCAATCAATGAAGCAGTGGAATTGGCAAAGCGCTACAGTGGCGACGAGGGGCATCGATTTATTAATGGTGTGTTGCGTCGAATTAGCGATCGCGCAACTATCCACCCCAGAAGTAGTCCGGCGTGAGTAAGCGTCCTATCTAAAGGCATCAGGTGGAAAATTCGTATGAGAAATCCACACGCATTTTGTGTAGATGCCTATCGTCCAGTATCGTCAGAGAGTTGGTTCAGTGAGGGTTTGAGGTATGCCTCCCTTCGATTGGTTTAATCGCCAGTATAGCGATCGCCCTAAAGAGTCTGATAGTAAGCCCAACGACTCGGCTCAAGGCGAGGCGTCCCCAGCCGATGAGCCATCTCAAGAGACCGAGGAACCTGCGATCGCCCAAGATTATTTAGACTGGGCAAAACTGGCGTATCAAAATATCCAGAAGCGGCAATCACCGGTAACGTCCTCTCCTCAACCGGAGTTGGATACGGATGAGCAATCCACCCCATCTGAACCAGTTCTAGATGCTGGGTCAGAACGCCCCGCCGAGGTTTCAGTTTCGCCTGTAGAATCCAGCGCTGCGGTTGAAGCAGAAGCAGAAGTAGACAAGGCTTTGAAGACAGTAGAGAGCGAAACGGCACCAGACGAGCGGATCGAATCTACTCATCCAGATGCCAAGCTGGCTGATTCTCCAACACGTGAAACAACGCCTGCCCCGCCATCGACAGAAAGTGCAGAAGTCGACACACCAGAATCAACAGAGCTTTCGACTGGTGAATCGTTTTCAACTGCCGGTGAATCGTCTCAGCCCAAGGAAGCATCTCGTCCCCTCTGGATGCAATCGGACGCAGAGCGGCAGGAGCGACTTGAACGACTCAAAGCTACCGCTATCCAAGAACCTGAACCTGAACCCGTTTCGCCATCGACAGATCAACCGTCAACCCCATCAGACGTAGAATTTGACGAAAATTTTCTGTGGTCGGCAGGAGTTTTAGCGGCTCAAGGGCGTCGTCCCGACGAAATTTCGGTCGAAGAGATTACCTGGCTCAAGCGTCTTCGGCAAGGACTCGGAAAAACTCGGCGCAGTTTGATTAATCAGTTGCGATCGATTGTTGGGCAAGGACCGCTTAATCAAGATGCGGTCATGGAAATTGAATCGGTGCTGCTGCAGGCAGATGTGGGCATCGAAGCAACCGACTACATTATTGGTTCGTTACAAAATCGCTTAAGGCAAGAAGCGCTGCCACCCGAGGAGGCGATCGCCTATCTCAAAGCAATTTTGCGAGATATGCTTGATAGCCCCTATAACGAGTCTTATAGCCCTACATTTGCGCCAGAGAAAGATACCCTCAACATTTGGCTGATCACCGGTGTGAATGGAGCAGGCAAGACCACCACCATCGGTAAAATTGCTCATCTCGCCCGCAAATCAGATTACCGCTGTCTGATTGCAGCCGCTGATACCTTTCGGGCAGCCGCAGTCGAGCAGGTCAAAATTTGGGGGCAGCGCAGCAATGTCGACGTGATTGCAAATCCAGGGAAAAACACTGATCCGGCTGCGGTCGTGTTTGATGCAATTACGGCAGCGCAGTCTCGCAAGACCGAATTGTTGCTGATCGATACCGCAGGGCGGCTCCAAAATAAAAAAAATCTGATGGAAGAACTGGGCAAGATTCGCCGCATCATTGACAAGAAGGCCCCAGATGCCCATATAGAATCTCTGCTCGTGCTCGATGCCACGCTCGGTCAAAACGGGCTACGTCAGGCACAGGTGTTTGCAGAGGTCGCCAAATTGAGCGGTGTAGTGCTTACGAAGCTCGATGGTACGGCCAAAGGAGGCGTTGCATTAGCCGTCGTCCAGCAAATGGGCCTGCCAATTCGCTTTATTGGAGCGGGAGAAGGCATCGAGGATTTGCGCCCATTTTCAAGCTATGAATTTGTGGAGGCGTTGCTAAGTGGCTAGCACCCAGAATCGTTTGTGTCGTTGCTAAATCAATCGGTTACTCCCATAAATCGGTAGAATTGAGCATGGTTCTCGCACATAAATCGTCATATGTCTGCCACTACCTCTGCTCCATTCTCGCCCGAAGAAATTGCCGCTGAAGGACTAAAGCCCGACGAATATGAAGAGATTGTCCGGCGGTTAGGTCGTCATCCCAACAAAGCAGAGTTGGGCATGTTCGGAGTGATGTGGTCAGAGCATTGTTGCTATAAAAATTCTCGCCCTCTACTCAAACAGTTTCCTACCCAAGGGAACCGAATTTTAGTTGGGCCTGGAGAAAATGCAGGCGTCGTAGATTTTGATGACGGGCTGCGCATTGCGTTCAAGATTGAATCTCACAATCATCCGTCTGCCATTGAGCCATTTCAAGGAGCCGCAACAGGCGTCGGCGGCATCCTACGAGACATCTTTACAATGGGTGCCCGTCCGATTGCCATTCTCAATTCACTCCGATTCGGCAAGTTAGAAAATTCTCGAACTCGTCGACTCTTTAAAAGCGTTGTCTCTGGCATTGCCCACTATGGAAATTGCGTGGGAGTGCCCACAGTAGGCGGAGACGTCTATTTTGATGCGGCATATTCGGGGAATCCCCTCGTCAATGCTATGGCGATTGGGATCATGGAAACTTCTGAAATTGTCAAATCGGGCGCCTCTGGAATTGGGAATCCGGTTCTATATGTCGGATCAACTACCGGGCGAGACGGCATGGGGGGCGCAAGTTTTGCTAGCGCTGAACTTACCGATGAATCTGCCGACGATCGCCCTGCAGTTCAAGTGGGCGATCCGTTTCTAGAAAAATCTCTCATCGAAGCGTGTCTAGAAGCGTTCAAAACGGGAGCCGTCGTTGCGGCTCAAGATATGGGCGCTGCAGGAATCACCTGCTCAACGGCTGAGATGGCGGCCAAAGGAGGAGTCGGCATTGAGCTTGATTTAGACAAAATTCCGGTCAGGGAAACGGGGATGGTACCCTATGAGTTTCTTCTGTCAGAATCTCAAGAGCGCATGCTTTTTGTGGCTCACCAAGGCCGAGAGCAAGACTTAATTGATATTTTTGAGCGCTGGGGGCTTCATGCCGTTGTTG
>DBGGTD010000212.1:0-4697 GCA_051162585.1 Elainellaceae cyanobacterium | reverse complement strand
TATCATTGCTGCGGAAACTTTTCGAGATCCATCATCGCGCTCTGATTTGTAAACTTTTTATGAAGTGGGCAACTTGTTTATATGACGACCGGTCATGGAGTTTCAAATGACACGTTGCTGTGGGGTGTATCTATGAACGAGAGTTTGGTCTTTGATGTATCTGCCACGCATCTGCTTTTGTATAGGTCTTACCGTTCACGACTTGGAAATCGTAAGGGCGTCAACTCCTTTCATAGTCCATACTGTTGTAACAGAATCATTTCAGGATGATAGTTGATTTAGGTTAATGCCCTAAAGTCTGACACCTACTTTTGATATTTCGACATTGGAACGTCCATTCATCCACTATTTGGAGATGGATCATGACAGACACACAACTATCTAACACGTCTGTGTTACAGCCTGAATTTTCTACTGCTAAGCTAGCATCCAAAAATTCTGACGATGACATCATCGTGCGCGATTCTCAAATTTTTGGCGCAACGAGTGTATTCATCGAAGGTCGCAGTATCAAGACATCCTTTCGGTATTGCTAGATGTCGAAGCCACAGCATTGATACCTCGATGTTTGGCTAATTGATGAAGTATTAATACTACGTCGCAAAAGCATCGCTGAGACGATACTTTGAGTTTTCACTGAGGTTTGCATGGAGCGGATCATTAATTCGCCCTTGCATAGTCCTTGCATATTGGAAATAACACCTTGAATAGATACGTAGATGCCCCTGATGCACTGTATTAATTGCAATTCCTGAAATATTTCTGACGATGCTTTTGTTTGCTGACTATCTCAACAGGGAGAATGACTAAGACCTGAATCACTAGAGAATCAATAAGACAGCGATCGCCCCCCCAACTAACCAAAGCCAAGGCAAGTCTGCCTGGGATTCTTTGGGAGGGTCGGCAAAGTCTCGCTCAAAATCACAACCAATGCACTGATAGAGATCAATTCGACGCTGTGTGATGGTCTTTCCACCACACTTTGGACATTCTAAGATATCCATCATTTTTCTCCTTACGAGTTGGGGACTCTGTCAAAGGTTGATATCCCTGCATTTAACCAGGATGTAAAGAAAAAAGTGGTGATCCATATCTCTGATCAGGTGAGAGCTAGATCAATAGCTGCCGAATCAAGGTGTAAAGAGATACTTATTGTGGCCTGTCACACATGCGTTAAAGATCGGAGCATTTGCATCGCGTCGTCATCGTGAAAATATCTAGCTCCCGAAGATACTACAGCCGTACGCGCTCGCGTTAGGACGTTAAAAAACGTGTGTAGAGCCCTCGCGGCGCGAGGGCTCTACACACAAACCTGAGTCCGGACTATACACGCTCTTTGCAGTGACCTTCGTTACTGCGAGCGATCGCGAAGCAGTCCAAGCGGAAGCCTGATGTAGAGATTGCTACATGCTCTTTGCAATGACCTTTAGAGAGTTACTGCTTACATTGCTGGTGAGTTTCTATGCATGGGTGCTAACTTAGGCTGACTGAAGATATAGCCCGACTTGAATCATTTGGTTGGCATATCCCCATTCGTTGTCATACCAGCTCATTACTTTAACCAAATCCCCATCAATCACTTGAGTCATGGTCAAGTCTACAACTGATGCATGCGGGTCTTGAACAATATCTGATGAGACGATGGAATCGTCTGAAACGTCAAGAATTCCTTGATAGCGACTGCTCTGAGCTTCCTCTTGAAACATCTGGTTGATCTCAGAAACGTCAGTCGTGCGCTCAGTCACAAAAACCATATCGGATAATGAACCAACGGGAATAGGCGCACGTACGGCGGCACCATCAAAGCGATTTTGAAATTCGGGTAGTACTTTAGTGGTGGCGATCGCCGCCCCCGTAGTAGTTGGCACAAAATTCTCAGCCGCTGCTCGACCCCGTCTAAACTTTTTACTGGGGCCATCTACCAATTCTTGGCTAGCAGTATATGCGTGTATTGTCGTCATGGTGGCCTTCTTCACACCGATTCGACGATTCATCACCTCAACGACCGGAGTAATGCAGTTCGTCGTGCAACTTGCACAGGAAACAATAGACTGCCCAGCGGCTTGGTCTTGATTAACGCCATAAACAACCATTTGAGTTTCGTTGTCTTTGGCGGGTGCAGAAAGCACAATATACTGAGCACCTGCTTGACGATGTTTCTCTAAATCGGGCTTCTTTGTGAAAACGCCAGTGCATTCAAAGACAATATCGATTCCTAAGTCTTTCCAAGGCAATTGTGCCGGATCTTTCTCACTGAACGCCTTGTATTCTGTGCCGTCAATCGTCAAACTATTGCTGTTGTGATGAATTGGCTTGTGATAGCGACCATATACAGTGTCATACTTCAGAAGATAGGCCAAATTTTCTGGTGGTACCAAATCATTGACGGCAACTAATTCGAGATGGGGATTATCTAAAATGATTTTTAAGGCGGCTCGTCCAATTCTGCCTAAGCCGTTAATCGCAACTCTAGCCATGCTAAAACTCCTTATATATCAGCCAATTTGATCACGGTAGATAGACCTATCTACGTCTAGTCCCGCAACTTTCTAGAACAGGCTCTAGATTCAAAACAGGACGCAGCTTTGAAGATCTACGCTTAAAATATCTATCAATGTGATCTAACGGCTTCTTTCAGATGGCTGAAATATCATCGCTATGCGCCGCATAAAGGAAGATTTCTTGAAGAGAGCCAGCAAAGAAATTAACGCAAATATTCAAGGGGCGTTGTGCCCCTTGAATCCTAATACCACTATCACTCAGGTTTTACGAAGACTTGATTAGTATCGATTACCTCAGTTCCATCTACTTGGCTTACCAATTCAGTAATATTCGTTAAAACACTTGAGTCAGAAACTCGTCCCTTTAAGACAATTGCGCTGCCAAGCTGAATGAGTTCCAATGATGAGATATCATCTACTGCGGGGCTTTCGTCCAGGGCGATCGCCACTCGCTTCACCAAGCCAGCCGGATCAAACTCTCCTTCGACTCCCATGCATTCGGGCGGAGTGGGAGGAGTATGCAATCCTGCCTTTTCTCTCAACTCATAGTTGTACTGCCCAGTCAATCCCGGCTTCATGCGTTGATAGGAAGTAATGCCCTCACCATTGCTCTCTACCGATTGGACAGATATTCGCTCTAACCAGCTCATATGCATTCTCTGTTACAGCAACTCATAGCCTTTACGTATCGAAGATTAAAGACCACGAAGCAGGGGATGACGGGCACGCCTTCCCCTGCCGACAGATTTAAGTCAAGTTGACTTATCGGACGCCAGCAAATGATTGCTCTGACGAACGAGTTTCAGCATTGCCTTTTGACTCGACTGATTCACCTTCAATGAAAGAACGCAGCATCCAAGCCATCTCTTCATGCTCTTCCATAAGCCCAGTTAAGAAGTCAGCTGTTCCTTCATCATGAAATGCTTCAGAACACTGATCGATGTGATCGCGCAGATTGCGAATAATCTGCTCGTGGTCATCTGCGAGCCGGGCTACCATTTGAGTTGCTGTTGGGATGTCACCTGGGTGCTCGCTAATAGTTGTCAATCTTAAAAAACTATCAGCCGTACCTGCAGGATATCCGCCCAACATCCGAACCCGCTCTGCATAGTCGTCAATGCTTTCTGCAAGTCCTTCATACTGCTCTTGCCAAAGCTCATGTAAAGAACGGAACTGAGGACCAATAACATCCCAGTGGTACTTCCGGGTCTTGATTAGAAGCAGAAACGTGTCTGCTAAATCAGCATTTAAAAGTCCAATAACTCCTTGGCGTTGTTCTTCGGTTAGACCAATATTGATCTTACGCATTAATTCCTCCTAACGTGGTCAAATTTTCTGAATTTTATCGAGAGCCTTTCACGGGCTGTTCGTGCCCCTATAGCTATTGGAAAAACAGCAATAGGAGTACGAACAGGGATCCGTCCTAATTTTGAGCTATGCACTCAATTAAAAATCTTGAGCACTTCTCAGAAGCTAGCGATCGCTTTGTTGATTTTGCTCAAACTGCGACATTGCATTATTGAATGCGGTTTGAAGATCATTCCAAGCGGACTCGACGCCTGCCTGGATTTCTTCCCAAGCTTCACCGCTCGATTGTTGCAGCTCTTGAAACTTCTGCTGCATAGCGGCTTGTCTCGTCTTAAGCTCATCAAGCTGATTCTGGTACTGAATTTTTGCGTCCGCTTTCGCTTGATCCGCTTTTGCTCTCAGCTCATCGATTTGAGCATTTAGCTTATCTAGCTCAGCCTTGACCTTCTCCTGATAAGCTTCTCTTTGCTGAACATTATTGGAAGTAGTACTCATACAATTCTCCTCCAAACTTAAACTACATTATTTGCATCAAACAGGGAGAACACACCACCAAAACCTGTTTAATTGATTAATTAATCTCACCAAAAATAGAAATTGCTAAGAATAAATTTCTACAAGCTAAAGCAAACACACCATTACAAGCAGTTGAAAAAACGAACGGATTCAATCGCGTTGCGTCTGATAGGATGATGAGTCACAAGCGCCTTAATCAGCAACTCTAACCTTGCTGGAATTTCACATAAGCACGAAGTATGTGCTCTAAGCGCACGTCCTACTCAGTCACTATTCCGTGGATGAAGCTATTACAGTTTTTTAACTATCAGCTCACTTTATTGCTTACATTTCAATCATGCATCAAATCATCTGATGTTTCATCTACCAAAT
>DBGGTD010000211.1:0-3091 GCA_051162585.1 Elainellaceae cyanobacterium | reverse complement strand
CGTTGCTGAACTAATCTATGAATTTCGTACGGGCGGTTCTCTGCGAGATGCTGCGCAAACGCGAACCGCCCCTCCCACCGGAACTTATGCACAAAAATCATATTCGCATTCAGCAACGCCCTTAATTGTTACGCCATTGTGATGCCCGACTATGCTTGATTAGCGCTCACGAGATCCAAGTTTTAAGAGATTGCCGAGTTCATCAACTACCTGAATATTGTACTGTTCGGCCAGTTCATAGCGCAGGGTATTGGTTGGGCTAAATATATAGACGGTTTGTGTGTCGACTGAAAGGGGAGGCACATTGGCATTAGAAATCAGCAGTAGACGCACGTCAGCATCTAACAGATAGCTCAGAGAAATCATATTTCCGGCATTGACACCACGCGCGTTTGCAATCACGAGTGGACGGTTTGCCTGATTGATAATCTGAGCTAGCGGCGGATAGTCAAAGCTAGGGCCTTTTGTCCACCAGACTTGCGCCTGAAAACTAATCACACACGACACGACACCCCCTGTCAAAACCACTATCCATAGCCCTCGTCCTAGCATATATTGCCAACGGTGAATCGACGTGAGGTGATAGGCCAAACAATAAGCAGTTGCAAGAAGCACTCCCACATAGAGCGGGATCATATACCGTGGCGCAAGCGACAAACGGATGCCTAGTATAAGGTCAGGCACCATCATAGCAATCACTTGAATGCCGATGAGTGCAACAGGCAGTAGCCAAACCTGACGAGGAGTTTTGCGGCACATGAGATAGATAGAATATCCTGCAAGAAGTAGGGCAGGAAGCTGCCAAAGATAGGCAACAGGTGTGCTGATGTTTCGGGTTGATGCGATCAGTGCAGATTGATCAGGGTCAATAAAGACAGAACTTAAACCAATTATCCAAGCTTTAATGAGGCTGCCAGATTCTGTTTCATTGACTAGATGGGCAGTGTTGCCTCGAAGCTGCGAAAATCGTAAGACAATCAAGGCTGCCCAGGGTACAAACGATAAACAGGCTGCGATCGCCCCAAACAAAAATCGCTTCATTGAGGGCGAAACTATCCGTGACCATACCCCCGAATTACGTTTTCCATCACGATTGCAAACGCCAAAAACATAGATGCCGTGAGCAATTAAGACCAAAACGGATAATGTAAATGAATAAATGCTAGATGTGGCGGCTAACGCATAGACTGCCCAACTGCTCTTCGTTTGCAGTCGCAGAGCCCTGAGCAGTGCAGCACTAGCGAGGAAAATTGTGGTCGTCCAGAGGGAATATTCTCGGGCTTCTTGGGCATACAGCACATGAAAAGGAGATACCGCAAACAGGGCGATCGCCACCCATGCTACTTGGGGTATTTCAAAGAGTTCTCGACAGAGCCAAAACAGGCACGGAAACGCGATCACACCCAAGACAGCCGAGAGACTTCTCACCTGCGCGACAGAATCTCCTACCACCTTTGCCCACATGTGAGCCAACCCGTAATAGAGCGGAGGATGCTTAGGATCATTGGCACCGAGGGAAAGGAGCGTATTAAATAATCCTCGATCAGAATTAATATGCTGAAAGACCATCAAATCGGTGGGAGACGCTTCATTGCCATCAAACGCCTGTTCAGTGAGTTCAGAAACGAGATAGCCCGCAATTCTCAACGACGTTCGAGTTTCGTCATGCCAATAAACCTTGTGATCGAGATGGGCAAATCGAAAAAAAATGCCCACAATCAGGGTGATGCCGATGAGAAGCTTAAACCAAGACTGATAAAGGATGTGTGCCTTTCTGCTTTGATCTACCACATTCAAACCATCCGATACTCAAGAGCGATCGCACGAGTGCGTTGCATCCTATTATCGAAGGCGTGTCCATTAAGGTAGGTAAAGTGATTGTATACTTCACTCGTTAGAGACAAAAAAAAGGTGAAGTCTTCTTAAAGATGATCTTGAAGATTTAATTGAGAACCCTTTTATGGCTCTACGGGCTCAGGTTTGTGTGTAGACCCCGCGCGGCCGCGCGGGGTCTACACACGTTCAACGTCCTAACGCGAGAGCGTACGGCTATACAGGTGTAATCAACCCTTTTCCCCTAGATTGCCGATTCTGAGACGAATCGTAGGGAAACAGTCTAGCCCTCAATCACTAGTGGCGCTGGGTGAGAGTTTGCCATTCTTGAATCAACCACGGCGGAATATTAAGGTGAATCTCACTCTGTTGGAGCGTTGCAATGCTCACGTCTAGGGGCACATCAGGCCGAAACTCATTGATTGCGTGCTGAATATCGTATTGCCCTACGCTGGCGGCAATAGGAGGATGGGCATTCGATTTATTTCTATCAGATTTATTTCCGTCCAAATCATTTCCACCAAAGATTTGTTCGGTTTGATCGGGGAGCGTGAGTGCCTGCCCTATAGAATTGGAGAGTGAAATAGGCTGGGAATGGTCGATGGCAACGGCGTCAGGAAACCCGACAAACCGGAGCGTCGTGTGACGTTCATGATCGGGGTAAACCTGTTTGAAGGCGATCGCCTGCCACGGCTGTTGGTGCTGATCTCGCAAGCTCCACTGAGACTTATACAAAATTTTCCCAGGCGCTTCTTCATGCGCCAGAATCACGGCTGATGCCGGAAGTGCAAACACGCCTACAATTGCCCCTATTAGCATCAAACCCAGGGCAATTTTTATCCCACGTAGGAGACATTGCCCAATCCAACTCTGAGCTTTCCGATTCTGGATGCTCGTGATCATCGCCCCCAAACTAGTCACGTATCCCATTTCTTAAATCAAGTTTCACTTCTACCTTATAGCATGCGCGATCGCCTGACTCTGGACTCAGGTTTGTGCGGGGGCTCACCACACAAACCTGAGTCCGTAGGGCCATATCAGAGTGCAGCAGAGATTTTGGGGGAGTCCGGCATGGCAAAGAGCATAGAATATTATTCAACTCTCATTCTTCTCAGCCGTGCTCCTTTTTTCCTTGCTTCTTTTATCTCTTATTGGGTTGGCTAGCTACTTGGCCAACTTTCAACAAGCTATTACCGAGATATCTCACGTTAATCGTAACTACTCAGCTTAAAAGATAGTAACGATGTACGTAAACGTA
>DBGGTD010000210.1:0-5320 GCA_051162585.1 Elainellaceae cyanobacterium | reverse complement strand
TTTGAACCCCATTTCGATTCCAGCGGGGCTATCAATCAAAACATAGTCATAGTTTTCTGCCAGCGCGCCGATCAGTTCTTTCATCTGCTCCGGAGTGACAGCTTCTTTGGTGCGATTTTGTGCGGCTGGTAGAAGCGCTAAATTAGGCTGTCGTTTATCCTTAACGAGAGCTTGGTCGAGACGACATTCCCCAGCAATCACTTCGACTGCTGTATAAACAATTCGGTTCTCTAGCCCTAGCAGTAGGTCTAAATTTCTTAGGCCAAAATCTGCATCAACGACCGCAACCGAACGATTATGTTGGGCGATCGCCATGCCCAAATTAGCAGTACAGGTGGTTTTACCCACCCCACCTTTGCCCGATGTGATAACAATAACGCGACTCATGAGTCTCAGGAATTATAGTTCGTAGTCGTTGACAACCAATTAGTAAGCACCGATCCAGTGCCTTGCACCCCAACTTTACAGCAGATTTTTATCATGATAGTAGCCGCATTTTAGAAAATTCAGTGGCCCGTGCGATACGAATTCCATTCGGAGTCACGTAGGCAATTTCAGGATGATATTGCGACGGTGGGGTTTCGGGGGGGCGTGCAACCAGGTTGGCAATCCGAATTTGGGTCGGTTCCATCCGGAGTGCCATGATGACGCAACGAGTGTTCCCTACGGCTCCTGCCTGGGCGAGCCCACGCAACGTTCCCCAAACAAGTACATCTCCATCCGCAATGACTGTGCCGCCAGGATTGACATCGCCTAAAACAATCACATGTCCAGGATGGCGAATTTCTATACCTGACCGAACGGTGGTTTGGACGTAGAGTGGCTCAGCTAAAGGCTGCCCCGTTTCGCCCGTCGGCTGATTGAGATGAGCCACAGGGGAATGCTGCTCAACCGAGTAGCCTACGGTCGCTGCAGCAACGGCAGTCTGGCGACGGCTGGTATACACTCGCTTAAGTTGAAGCTGTGCGTCTGATAAGACATCTGCGATCGCCTGAAGCTGGCGAACGTCGAGGAGGCGATCGCGCGCAATCAGATGAACAGGAGTCTCATCTTGCCAAAATCGCTCTCCAGCATCGAGCCGATGTTTAAGCTGCTGCCATAGATCTGCCCATGCAGATGGATTATTCGTTTCGATTTCAGGAGGCAAAAGCAACAATAGTCGCCCTCCTTCGCTCTTAAAGCGAACTTGGGGATTAGAGATTGCGTCTAACGTAGATTGAGGAATCGCGGAAACGGCTGCTGGTGCAGATGAATCGGAAGTCATGTCTTACGGACCAATCAATGTGAACCAGAGGTTAAGTTAACTATCTATCTTAGTCGTCAGAATGTCCATCATTGAAGGATCAATAAAAAAATACAGGTATAGACTATCCAATTTTCTCGAACAACACGGCTTGACTATCCTTGAGCTCAAACGCACGCCAATCCTCTGGGGTATCGCCAATGTCTAGTTCTGGTGAAGCGATCGCCACTGACCATTCACTCCAATCGATTTGCAGCCAGTCGCTCAATGTGACCGTCATCGGTTCTCCTCCCATGTTGGCAACCATTGCGATGTGTCTTAACGGGCGATCGCCTTCCTCATGAGGCTCGCTACGGAGTCCATAAAAGATGGTCGTCTCGTCGTCGCTTACCCGATTGAAGCGGTCGAGTCCAGACAAATTTGCCATTAACCATGAATTGACTTGACGAAAGCGGCGAAGTCGAAGATTATAAGCTGTTTGTTTGGGATTCAGCTTAGTTTCATGTCTCCAAACATTGGCAATGTCGTGGGCATCTTCCATAAAGTTACGGGCAATTTCCTTCAATTTGCCTACATCTAATTCGGTTAAAACTTTAGACTTATCTGGAACATTAAGCTTTTGGAGCTTTGCGGCTGAACGACGCTGTTTAGCTTCCTCTTTCGTCGCCTCTACTTCCCCATCAGATCCTAAATTCCGCTGGCAAATTTGAGCGACTTCTTCTAAGTCATAATTTGTTTCCTCAATTGCATCATAAAGACCTTCCATAAACTGACGGAGTTCTCCCAATTTGGTAAATCCAAGCGCTTTTAGACGGGGAAACACGTCAGCCATTTTGTAGATATCCGGCGTGATTTGCCAATCTAGAAACCCACTCGCTTCCTCGGCAACGACCTTAACACCGTAGCGATCATCTGTGTTTCTTAAAAAACCCCACGGAGCTCGCATGGTGCAATTGATAAAGTCCATCGGCAGCCCAGGACTAAATCCATAGACCCAGAGCGCGATCGCTGGATTGTCATAGGCATTGTGCAACACATCAGGCAGCGTTTCACCCAAGTTCCAGTTAATAGGGAGCGATGTATCGACTTGGGTTCCGCGTCTCAGCGTGTCATGATTGCCGCAACCCGTAATCCAATGTTCACCGACTTGCATGACCTCACAAACTCGCTGCCATTTTTTGTCCCAGAATTTTTTAATGCTTGGCGTATTGTGAGCAAAAATGAGAGGCCCCCATTGGAAACAGTCGGGTTTGAAAGTGATGATATCGCGATACGTCGAAACTTCTTCCCAGCCTTCAGCCGGCCAAGGACGACCATCTTCAAAGATTGAAAACAGCCGACGCTTGTGTCCTCCGATTTCTTGAATGACGTCTGCCATCTCACTCAAGTATTGGTCGTCGTATTCCACACGACCTGAGAACGGATTGAAAAACTTAAAGTCTTGTGCGCCGTCTACGCGAATCCCATCGATTCCGGTATTGCTTTTGCGTCGTTGCATTTCAAGCAAAATGGCGCGCACTGTCGGATTTTGATGGTTAACATCTTGCCCATACATGTTGGGACCTTTCAGGAAGCGTCCGTTCAACAAATCAATCGCTTGGTTATCTGCATGCCCATAAACGATGTCATAGATGACCTGAATTGGCCCTGTCGAGAAGTTATGGAGCGTTGAAATGAATTCGACTAACTCATTCGGGCGTAGAGTTTCTAGGACCGCTGGATTGGTTGCAGATGAACTAAAAATAACGATGTCGTAACCCCAGTTTTGGGTGTTCGGCTTTTTCAGCGTGACTCGAATATCACCCTCTTCATGGTCGACGCCTTCTGTATCAGGGTCCATACTATTTAAGTCGTCATCGCTGATATTGAAAAAACCTTGCCCAATATCGTGGTCAGCTCGATATTCGACTATGGGTTCGATTGGTAAGAGCTGCACTGCGTCGTATCCAATAAAACTTTCTTCGGCGGGTGTCAACGATTCCTGTGCGGTTAGCTTGTCAGAAATTTGCTGATAAGTGCGAGTAAGCCCTGCCAATGTCCCGTCTGGAGAGGCCGTGTTGATATGGAGTTGGAGAATGTTACGAGGCGGATGCACTTGAATGACACCAGCTTCGTTGGCTTCACCTTGCCCAAAATAGGGGCGATCGCCCCTATTTTGTTGCAGACTATCCATGTCGTAGAGTTCAGCGGGCGCATACACCCCGTAAGGCAGAGAGTAGGCTAGACAGTCCCCAATGATTTGCACCTCATTGGTATTCATATCCAAATACTGCAACCAGTAGAACGAACCTAGCAAATCGTTAGTACCAGGACGCATCCCAGCAATCACGCCCCAAAAATATTCACCTTGCTTTTCAAGCTGGACATAGTCCTTTCGAAATCGGGCGGTCTGGAGAGGTCGCCGTGTATCAATCGCGCTTTTAGGCGTAAGAATCTCTAAATAAATATTTTTGGGCTGAATCATATCAGCGCCTAATTCGGGTGCCCAAAACCCGATTTGAGTCAGCCCATCAGACCGATAATGAGCGCCTAAACGGGTCGCCAAAGTTTTCGCCTTGTGAAATATCGTTTCATTCGACTGGTGTACTCGCGCTGCCCAATCGAGCAGTGCTTGAGTTTCATCGTCTACGAGAAAAATCTGGGAACGCGTTGTTGCAATCACAGTCACTTAATACCCTTACAATCCGATAAGTTAGCTTACGGTAGACCCTCGATCCGACCTTATTCAAACAAACGAAATAATAATAAATCCGTCCATAGAGAACGCCTGTCTGTCTTAAGGAGGTATTCCGTTGCAAAACAGACGAATTTGAGTCGCACCCAATGTGTCACAGAATTTAGTACAGCCTAAAGAATAAGAACTAACCTAGTAAATAAGTTAAACGTTTCTAGATTTTGGGGAAGTCTGAGAGCATAATTCCAAAATCTACTCCGCGATGAATATTCATGAATCTGGAAGAGGTTGTGGAGAATCATTCCATATCTCAAGTCTGCGCCAACGTTCTTGTCATTGGCGATCGCTCTAGTCAAGACTGTACGCTGTGTGAGTTGCTGGCTTCAGCAGGTTACCGCGTTAAACGAGCCGCTACTGACACAACAGCATTGGCTGATGTGTTGATATGTAAGCCTGACTTGATTATGTTGGATGCTCAGCTTCCAACCATCGCAGGCTACGAGTTGTGTTGCGAGTTTAAGTCCAGCGCAGAAACAAAAGATATTCCGGTCATTTTTCTAGGGCAGTCTGATGAGGCTCTCGACAAGACCAAAGCCTTTTCAGTAGGCGGAGCAGACTACATCACCAAACCGTTTCACTCAGAAGAAGTCTTGGCACGGGTACGGAGTCAACTGATGCTCTATCACCAGCAACAGCAGCTCAGGCATCAAAATGTTTTGCTCCAGCAAGAAATCTACGAACGTCAACATGCCGAACTTGCGTTGCGACAGGCTGAGATGAAATATCGCAGCATTTTTGAAAATGCTAATGAAGGCATTTTTCAATCATCGCCAGAGGGGCGATTTCTTAGCGTAAATCCAGCCCTCTCTCAGATTTATGGCTATGCCTCTCCAGAAGAGTTGATAGCTCACATTACCAATATTAGCCAACAGCTCTATGTGCAACCCAAACGCCGAGATGAATTGAATGCGTATCTGCGCGTATATGAGCGGATGTCTGAAGCAGAATCGCAAGTTTATCGAAAAGACGGTACGACGATTTGGATTAGCGAGAATATTTGGGTGGCTTCTGATGGTGACGGACAAATTCTTCATTATGAGGGAACGGTGCAAGACATTAGCGATCGCCATCAAATGGAAACCGAACTGCGCTATCACCGTCGTCAATCTGAACGCCTGCTCATCAATATCTTGCCCTACCAGATTGCCCAGCGGCTAAAATCTCATCCGAACACCATCGCTGATAGCTTTGATGACATAACTGTTTTATTTGCTGACCTAGTGAATTTCACCGCAGCGTCTAACCAGATTCCCCCCAAAGAACTGGTTAACTTACTAAACGACATTTTTTCGACCTTCGATCACCTCGCCGAACGATATGGTCTTGAAAAGATTAAAACCATT
>DBGGTD010000209.1:0-4412 GCA_051162585.1 Elainellaceae cyanobacterium | reverse complement strand
CGATTATAGGTAATAAAGAAGCCTAAATCTCGATCGGGCAACAAAACCATCAAACTATTAAATCCCGGTTTTGAGCCTGCTTTCTCAATGACCCGCACGCCATTTTGAAAGCGCTCGTTAAACCCGTAACACCAACCCGGTAGATGGGGATCATGAGTGAACTGCTGTTGGTGCATTATCTTGGCTGTAGCCGTTTGCAAAATTTGGCGATCGCCCAACCGTCCATTTTGCAAGTGAGCCGTCATAAACTGAGTGATATCTGCCGCTGTACCTTGAAATACTCCCGCAGGAACGTTGTTTGCGTAATAAACGGGGAGAGCCTGATAGACTTCTTTAAAATCCGCCAGGGGTGGATTGCGAACCCCTCGAAACTGAAACGAAAGTTGTGAGCTTGACGTGTTGAGATATTGATAGCCTACGGCTTGTTCCAGGGCTGAGTCTGGAGTTGTAGTTTGCAAGAAGCTGCTGTGCATCATCCCCAGCGGACGCAAAATCTTTTCATCAACATATTGGGCAAACGGCATCCCAGAAATTTCTTGGACGATATACCCTGCCAATACTGTGCCATAGTTGGCATAGCTAATCACCTCGCCAGGAGGTCTGATTCGAGCTGGCATTCGCGTTGCCACGTATTCTTTTAATGGCATCACATCTGAGGCTTGACGTGCGGCTGCACCAATGAAGCGATCGTCAAACCCATCCGTGTGATTCAGCAAGTGGGCAACGGTAATCGGAGCATCAAAGGTGTCATCAATTTGGAATCCGTCAAGATAGTGGTTGACGTCTTGATGCAGTTCCAGCTTTCCTGCTTCGACGAGTTGCATTACGGCTGTTGCTGTGATGACTTTGGAAATTGATGCGACCCCAAAAACTGTTTTCTTCGGATCAACCGGAATCTGTCTTTCTAGATCTGCATATCCATATCCTTTTGAGATCAGGGTTTTGCCGTCTTTAACCAAGATAAATGCAGCACCGGGCACGTGCATCTGGGGCATGTTTTCAGCAAAGAATGAATCTAGGAAGGCTTCAAGTTCTTTAGGATTTGTCAAACTCCCAACGTTGGTAGTTGCTTTGATTTGAGGAATATTAATTTCTGTTTCTACCCGTTTGACAGGGGGCTGAGGAGAAGACAAGCCAGTTAACAGTGCTGCCAGGATGATCATAATTCCTAGCAGGAGCCCAACAAATGGATGCAACCGTCGTTTCAAGCTAAGCTTCATAGCCAAAATTCATAACTACTGTCGAACATTTACGATTAAAAATTTCCACACGGAACGTTTCGCTCAACACCACGCCGAGCGAGTAGTAAATGAGTTTTGCAATCAAGGGATTAGGGGCGATCGCCCTTTATACCTTCACCCAAGGCTTGAACTCAATGCCGACTCAAACTCAATTTCATATATCACCTCCAAACCTGTCAGTAGTTGCCGATCTTCACTAATGTGAGGAATTTTGAGTTGGGAGTCAGGGATACCCCGCTCAATCTGTTGCTCCCGAACTTGCTTGAAGCTGCCAGGAGACAACACACGCAGGCTGGGGGGTGGCACATCACCTAATCGAACCGTTCGATAGGGGTTGTTAATCTCTCCCATCCAATACTCAAATCGACTCAGAAACGCTTGCAAATCAGGGAGGCACTCACCTGCGGCAAGCTCAATATTGACCAGATATCGAGCCGGGAACTCATTGCTTGACAGCGTAATGCAAAAGTCTTCTAGCGTGATATTAAATTCCCGTTGCAAGGCTTGAATGACTTGAATGACATGAAACTCTGTTGTCTTTTCAGTCGTTGCAGAAAGTAGTCCGCCCCGTCGATGCCGAAAGACAATGAGGGGAGCCTGATTGTAAAAACCTAATACTTCAACCACATCACCAATGTCATAGCGATACAAGCCGCTGTAACTCGTCACTAAAATGCGATAGTATTCGCCTGTTTTGACTTCAGTAGGTAGAAGGGTTTTGGGCTGTTCAGCATCCCACTGATCAGCAGGAATAAACTCATAAAAGCCGCTCTCGATCGCCAAAATGTGACCATCGTAGTTGAAATCCGGGCAAACTCCAAAATTCCCTTCTGCTGTGCCATAGACTCCTCCAAATATAGGAGTGTCATCAAAGTAATCAGAAAATCCCTCAAAATAGAAGTCAGAGGTTCCTCCCCGTGCCGTTGCGATGAGCTGTAAATCAGGCCAAGCTAGTTTGGGTGTCAATTGTCCTTCTGATTTGAGTAGGGCTCGAAGCTGGGCTGCACGTGCTGGAGCCGGAGAGCATCGACGCTTTAAACGATGTCTCAGATCAGGATCGAGCTTGAACTGAGAGGCAATTTCACCGCGTTCCAAATCATGAATTAATTCCTCGGCATACTGCTCCAGATAGTTGCAGATTTGTAAGATCAGCATCGGAAAGTTTGCAGTCATGCCTGCTAGCTGAGGGTTGCGGAGGGCAAATAGCAAGCAAACATAGTGGCGAGCCGTAATATCAGAAATCTGAAGGGTATCATAGGGAATCGAGAATAATTGCTCAAACAAAACTTTGCCTCGACGCAAGCGACCTGCGCTCACCGGGCCATACTCGATTCCTCCATTCGTAACGCCTTGTAGCGTTGCCGAGTTTGCCATCATAAGCTTGCCAAGTTTTTGACCACGCTGCTTCAGAGACTCTACAGTAAATCCTATTCCCGCCAGCTCCGTTCGTTGCAAGGAGGATTGAAATCGTCGAGTGACAGGCACCTGCTTCTTATTGCCTGTTGAGCCGCTCGTCAGATTGATATACATGACTCGCTCAGGATTTAGAACATTCGGTTCTCCTGCGGCGATCCGATTCATATACGGTTCGTATTGGCTGTACGACCAAATCGGAATGCGATCGCGAAATTGATCAATCGTCTTGATGGTGTCGAGATGAAATGTTTGCCCCAGTTCTGTGTTTTGATGGTGACGAATCAAGGCACGCAAAAACTGCTCTTGTGTTGCCATCATTCGATCCGTGCGGCGAATCAATCGCTGCTTTGCTCGCATGGCCAGTAGTCTTAGCAAAGATAGTGCTGGGTTCATCATCAAGTTACCTGTCGGCGATCGCCAAGCTGGAGACCGTTTGACTCATTGCCTTCAATCTCAATATCGAGAATGGTGCCATCATCAGGATCAATATGAAACTCTTGATTGCCGACCTCTACGGCGTAAACTAATCTGCCATTCTCTTCTTCTAGTTCAGCACTGTAGGCCCGCTCATTAGCTGTAGATTCAGCCATCTCAACCGCTTGCTGAAGAGTCATGGCCGTTGGCTGCTGTGGATTATCTGATTCCTCATTGTCCATCGCAGTAAAAATGATGTCTCCTGTGTTGGCATCGATTACAATTTCTTGGTTTCCAATCTCAACGCTGTAAATGAATACGTCATTTTTCCACTCCAGTTCTGCCTCAATGGCTCGTCCCTCTGCAAAGGTTTCAGCAATTTGAATGGCTTGAAGCAGCGTCACGGGTGCTATTTGTTCGAGTTCATAAGTGTCGGCTATCATCTCGTTCTTGAGTTCAGCCGTTTTGTTTAGATTGCCGCTCTCATCATGGGGGGGCTGAACAGACGCAGAGGATTGAACGTTGTCTCCGTCAATCAAAACAAAGGCGGACAACCCACCCATTCCCAAAACACTTATAGACAGGAAGATTAGAAACTCCCTGAGTGAGATTTTCATCGCTTGCCCTCTTAAATCGGATGCTAGGCTTTAATCTACTGAGAAAGTGTCAAGAACTCATAAAGATCAGCGATACGATCAGCGATCGCGCTTGGGCAAATTTGAGCTGCTAAGCCAGATATGAGGTCAATTCCAATATTTTCTGAAACGTGCAATTTTCAATAGATACTAAATATCTGACCCCTATCTGTCTACTGCGAAGAAGCGATGGTAAATTTGGAACTTTTACTCGTTGGTTTACTCCAAGAGCAGACTGTCCCACCCTCTCTGAAGCAATTCTTCATCCCTCAAGATGTGGCATTCGATTCGTCAGCCCCGTTGTCTGCTCCAATAATTCCCATCACTCCTGTCTATCAGTTGGAAACTCACTTAGATGATGAATTCCCAAAGCAGAACATAGATGTCAAGGAATTCGACAGCGATCAGGATGACGAGGATGAGGATGACGAGGATGAAGATGACGAGGATGACGAACGATTCTTATTGGGGTCACGCAGTCAAACAAGCCCATATGTTTTTTTAGAAGGGGAAGTCATTTGGGGAACCAGCGGTGCGTCTGGGCGTGAGCTGGATGACTCAGTGGTGTTTCAAGGCAGTGCTGAACTGATTCTCAATGTGAGTTTTACTGGAGAAGATATTTTAGCGATTGGGCTTGAAGGGGGGCTCGCTGAAGACTTTTCATTTATTGAGGAGCTTACGTTTGAGGGACGACTCGCTTCTCCAT
>DBGGTD010000208.1:0-6734 GCA_051162585.1 Elainellaceae cyanobacterium | reverse complement strand
TGGCGCAGTGCTCCGTTTGCAATCAGTTCTTGAATCGTGGCTTGCCGCGCCTGGATTTGATCACTTTCTAACAGAGGTTGGAGGAGCCAACGACGCAGAGCACGCCCTCCCATTGACGTAACGGTGCGATCGAGAGCCCACAACAACGACCCGTGAAAGGTGCCATCTCGCGCAGTTTGGGTGATTTCGAGATTGCGGCGCGTTTGGTGATCAAGGACGAGATATTCGGTGAGAGTGTAGGTGTAAGGCGGTTGAAGCAGCACCGGATTGTCTTTTTGGGTGTCGTCTAAATATTGCAACAGCCCCCCTGCAGCGCGGACGGCGAGGGGCAAATGTTCGCAGCCCAATCCTTCGAGCGATCGCACCCGAAATTTTTCTAATAGTCGTTGCCGTGCTTCACTTTGGTTAAACGGCGTTTGCGATCGCAGGGTATAGCAAAAATTAGAGGGCAAGCAATCCGGCAAATAATCGGACGGTTCTCCGGGGCGCAGCAACCCACCCAGATCGGGCGCATTAGTGGGCACCAAGACTTCGGAGGGTTGCAGCCGCATGAGTTCTTGCGTGAGCTGGTCGAGCTGACTTGACTGAGTTGTTAGAAACTCGCCGGTAGAAACATCTGCATAAGCTAAGCCCCAATGAGTTCCGGCGATGACCACGGCGACCAAAAAGTTATTGCGGCGGGCATCTAACATGCCGTCTTCGAGGACGGTGCCGGGGGTGATCACGCGGGTAATTGCTCGTCGAACGAGTTGCCCTTGCTTTTCGGAGGCATCTTCAACCTGATCGCAAATGGCGATCGCAAAGCCTTTCTCGACGAGTTGGGCACAGTAGCGCTCTAATGCATGATGGGGAATGCCTGCCAGCGGCACTCGACCAATCTCTTTGCCCGCTTCTTTGCTGGTTAGCACCAGTTCGAGTTCGCGAGAAACCGCGATCGCATCTTGGAAAAAAGTTTCAAAAAAATCGCCAATTCGATACAGCAAAATCGCATGAGGATACTGATCTTTAACGTCCACATATTGCTGAAACATGGGCGTTAACTCATCCCGGTTGACGGCTCGATAATCGGCATATCGAACCGTATGTTTGACTAGGCGCTCTGGCAAGTCGTGAACGGGGTTAGCAGATGCAGGCAACGAATCAGTCATGGCACGGCAAGGAAAACGAATGGGCGCAATCTGACTAGTGGATAACGTAGCGCATTCTGGGGACGTGCAACACTTGAGGTCACGCTAATATCGAATGTGCGCGTCTAGAATTTTATGAACTCTCAATCTCCTCGCCAAACTCGACCGCACTGGATACTCGCGTCACGGGTGGTGGGGGTCAGCATTATTGCTCTGACGCTCATCTCGCTGTCGCGCTATTACGGGTTGGCTTTCCCAATAGAGCTGCTGTCGCATTTTCAGCTTCAGTATTTCGCGGCTACTCTGATTTTAGGTGGACTCTTGAGTGCGATCGCCCGGCGATGGCTAATTTATGGGGCGATCGCCTGTTTGGGCATCCAACTGATCCCTATTTTGCCGTGGTATATCCCCTTGTCTAAGGCCACTTCGCTGACTCACGGCTATGCGTTGAGAGTGCTTTCGGTCAATGTCAACGCGCAAAACCATTACTATCAAGAGGCCATTCAACTAGTGCAGGCAGAGCAGCCTGATATCGCAATTTTTATTGAAGCGGATGACGCCTGGATACAGCAGCTTCAATCTCTAGACGACCTGTTGCCATACGCTGCTCAGCAGCCAGATTCTTACAATCGAGGTGTGGCCGTCTACAGCCGAACCCCTTTGTCTGACACATCCGTTGAGCCATGGGGCACTGATCGAGAATCTAGTGTCGTTACGACAGTGGCGATCGCCAATCAATCTGTTCGACTCATTGCCGTCCATCCGCCGCCCCCCATTCGATCAAGCCTGCTGCATATCCGCAACAGCCAGCTAAGCGAAATTCGGCAATATCTAATGGAGAGCGATCCGCCGTTCATTGTGGCAGGCGATTTCAATATCACTATGTGGTCGCCCTTCTATCAGCGCCTGATTCAGACGATGCCGCTCAAAAATACGCGGCGTGGTATTGGACTATTGCCCACATGGCCTGTAGATGCTGCCTTTCCTCAGACGGGAACATTTATCTATCCATTCGTTCAAATCCCGATTGATCATTGCCTCGTTAGCCCAACGATTCAAGTTAAAGCCATGCGAACCGGGCATCCAATCGGATCGGATCATTTGCCGATTATCGTAGATTTATGGGTGCCCCTATCGTAATCGTCTCCGTATGAACGCTGCCCAATCCTAGAGAACTATAGCAATCCAAGATGGGTTGTGAGCGGTGGGGCAGGCGGCGCCTGCCCCACCGCTCACACACAATTCATAGGCGATTTAGGATAGCTATATATGGCGAAAAAATTCGATTGAGTTGTTTTTCTGATAAGTTCTTGTAATAATTATTAATATAGCTTAATTGTCATAGCCGTTCATTTCCAAAAGGGTCACAGATCATCCAATGACAGGATTTATCAGAGGTTTATTCGGTTCAAAACGAAAGAGAGGGTCCGGCGAGAACGCAAATGATGCGGCCAAGAAGCCCAAGTCCTATTTTCTCAGTTCTGATGACGCCAAAACGTATGGCGATATCGACTATATGAAAACGGCAAAGTCTGTTAAGCGGACGTTCCCTAAGACGAAGACCAATCAAGGCGAGTTTTCACTCACAAAAACCGTGTCTGCTATGGAAGACGGATCATCTAATCAGGGGATGTCCTCGACGTTTAATCAGTCAGTCTCAAACAATAATTCTGCTCCTCCAGTCTCAAACAATAATTCTGCTCCTCAACCGACATTCAAGGAAGAGGACAAAACAGAAGAGCGTCGTCGGAGCGATACCAGCATGGACATGTTCCGAAATATGGCACGTGATATTCGTAAGCAATAGCGATCTTTGTCGCTGACATCGAGGTCTCAATGAGTGGACTGAATGAAAGGACTGGGCAATTCCCAGTCCTTTTTTTTGATCTGAATATTTGAGCGAATTTGTCCTGACAAAATCCAATTTTGCAGGTGAAAATAGATGCATCTTTAATGAGTAAGTGAATAAAAACTTTGAAGAATTTAGTAAACTCTCTTGCGAATGACCACACGTTAGTTAATCTTGACTAAATCACATCGAACAAGACTTGTGAAATTTTCAAATGAGTTGTGTTACTGCAGTGTTAGAAACGCTGCCAAATCGCGGATTCTCTCATGTTTGGGGGAGTTAATTCGCACATTGATATGAGTATAGTGAAGTGTGCATCCTGACAAACTGGAGCGATCGCCATGGCTGAAGGAGTAAATTAAATGTCGCCTGCCCTCAAGTTTCAAACCTTTGATCACCAACCGATCCGAGGGGAGTTTTCTCCGTATACTCAACATACTCAACCCCACCAGATTGCTCTGGCTCAGCCATCTAGACTGCATCCGTCTCCCAAGCGTCGTCGATCCTCCGTGTCGCGTTCGGGTCCCTCAACGATGACCTCGTCTCCACGTCGTGAGCAGCGCGCGACCATTCAGACATTGCCCAGTTCTCGCCCAGTGCCCCGGTGGATGACTCTGCTTGTCGCAGCTCAGCGGAGTTCGATGTCGATCATGATTTTGATGGTGGCAGCTGCATTAGGAATGTATGGATGGACCGTGTTCTCTCAGCAGCTTTGGAGTCATCAATATCAGAAATTGCAGACCCTACAGCGAAATGAGCGCGATTTAATGACGGCCAATGAAATGCTCAAAAACGAGAGTGCTCGACAGGCAGAGCGTTCGGAGTCAGGATTACCTCTCCCCGGTCCGGACACTAATATGTTTGTGCGTCCAGCTCCGACTCGTCCACAAAATCCGATTGCTGACCCCGAACCTTCACTGTCACCGATAACCATCGATCGCCCCGTTGGATATTGATTTTAGACGAGTTTAGATGACGAGTTTAGATGACGAGTTCAAATACAGATTAGCGCTATGGATGATCGAATCCGCCGCCATGCCGGGGCGAGAAGAGGGCGATCGCCCTCTTCTCGCCCGAATAACGTTCCTCGGAAGGCACGACGGCTTTCGTCTGCGCCCAATCATCGTCATACCCACCGTGTTCCCGTTCGACGAGCCAATCCCCAGCTAAGGCGTAACCGCTTAGTACTGGTGTGGGGTATTTTGATACTCAGCACCGTCGCTCTCGCAATCCGGTTGTTTATATTGCAAGTTATCCATGCGCCGCAGCTTCAAGAAAGGGCGGCTGCCCAGCATATGGTGTCTGTAACGCCGTTTATCCCTCGCTATCCCATCCTAGATAGAAACGAAACGGTGTTGGCCATCGACCAGCTTGTCTATACCCTGTATGCTCATCCCAATCTCTTCAAGAGCCCGCCTAGCGAAATCGCCGAACGGCTGGCTCCAGTTCTCAATCGGACATCGACTGATTTGCTGACAGCATTTCGCGCTCAAGATAGCGGCATTCGGTTGGACTATGCAGTGACTGAAGACGTGGCGGATCGCATAGCTGCCCTAGAGATCGATGGATTAGAACTCGTCCAAGAGCAGCAACGCCTCTATCCGCAAGATAATCTTCTCGCCCATGTGGTCGGATATGTCAACCTGGATCGGCATGGACAAGCCGGCGTGGAGTATAGCCAAGACACCGTGCTGGCGCGTTCGACAGAATCAGTTGACTTGATGCGAATGGGGGACGGCTCGATGATGCCGGATAATGTCCCCGAATGGGTGTTGCATCAAGACAATCAGCGCCTCAAACTCACAGTAGACAGTCGGTTGCAGCGAGCGACCCAAATATTGTTGCAACAGCAGATTGAGAATTTTAGTGCGAAACAGGGCGTCGTCATCGTCATGGATGTGCAGGATGGCTCGATTCTGTCGATGGTCACAGAGCCTGCTTATAATCCGAATGAGTACTTTCGCTATGAGCTAGGCCAGCTTAGCAACTGGGCCATTAGCGGCCTATATGAACCCGGTTCCACGTTTAAGCCCCTCAATGTGGCGATCGCCCTCGACACAGGAGCTGTTCAACCCAATGATGTGTTCTACGATGGCGGACGGATTGATGTGGGTGGCTGGCCTATCGAAAACTCAGACTACGAAGACTGGGGGGCGCGCGGCAACGTCACCGTGACCGACATCTTGAAATACTCTAGCAATGTCGGCATGGTTCGCATCATGCAGCAGCTTGATTCAGATATTTATTACGAGTGGCTCAAGCGATTAGGGGTAGGCGAAACGACAGGCGTTGATTTGCCATCTGAGGCGGCGGGTCAGTTTAAAAGCCGAGAACAATTTACGGGAGCAGCCGTTGAATCGGCAACAGCCGCATTTGGCCAAGGGTTTTCGTTGACTCCCATTCAGCTTATTCAGCTTCATGCAACGCTCGCTAACAAGGGTGTGATGCCGATTCCTCACGTTGTCGATGGGCTATACACCCCAGATGGAACTCTACGTTGGCAGCCTGATCGCCCCCAACCCAAACGCATCTTTTCAGCGCAGACAGCTCAAACCGTGCTGGGCATGATGGAACAAATTGTCGAAGATGGCACCGGAGAAGTTGCGCAGATTTCGGGATATCGAATTGCGGGCAAAACTGGGACTGCTCAAAAAGTCGGTGAACAGGGTGTATACGACGATGCTGCTGTGATCACCAGCTTTGTCAGCATTCTTCCTGCAGAAAATCCTCAATATGTTGTCCTTGTGGCGCTGGACGAACCTAAAGGAGGCGATGTATACGGAAGTACGGTTGCTGCTCCTGTGGCTAAAGCAGTCATGAACGTATTGATTGCTACTCAAGAAATTAGCCCAAGCCAACCTTTTGAGATGGATCAAATGAGGCAGGAAAACGGGCTAGAGCGAGAGAATGGCACCTCAGACGAAGATTCTCTCGATGTCCCGGATGGAACCCAACCAGAATCAATTGATGGGGCAAATTTTGATGCTGTTCCACTGGAGGAGTAATCACCGTTTTCAGGATATGAATGATTCAGAAGAGACGTGACTCATATCGTTCAACGATGACCGGAAACGATCTCCGAAATCGATTACAGGTTCCTTATCTCGCTCTATTTTCGCGACCGACCCATCCTAGAAGAGGCTCGAATTAATCGTGCTCGTCTTCATCAAACTCCACGTCATCAGATGGGGTATCCATTTCTTCCTTAAAGCCTCGCAGCGTTTTGCCCAACGCCCCCCCTAGTTCAGGAATTTTTTTGGGGCCAAAGATAATGACTGCAACCCCGCCGATGATAGCAACTTCAGGCCACCCTAAACCAAATAACGCCATAATGAACTCACAATCCTTTCGTGCGCTTCACTATCAACTATAGGAGACAAGCTCTTCGCTTGGGTGAAAAGATTTGATTTCTGATATGGCCCTACGGGCTCAGATTTGTGTGGTGAACTCGCGCTATGGTGCTTATCGAACGACCTCAAAGCTTTGGAGCCCTCTGGGTTCTTCGTATTGAACTTCAATATGATTGACAACAGCTGATGGCGGCCCCTCATGGCACCAGCGTAAAACCTTGTCAATTGCATCAGCAGATCCTTCAAACAGGGCCTCTACGCGACCATCGCGCAGGTTTCGTACCCAACCATTCAGTTTGAGCAGCTTAGCCGTGTCCCAGGTTGATGCCCGATATCCAACGCCTTGAACCCGACCCGAAATGAAGACATGGGCACAGGTCACTTTCTGCGGGGTGGTCTGATCTACCA
>DBGGTD010000207.1:0-5894 GCA_051162585.1 Elainellaceae cyanobacterium | reverse complement strand
TGCGTTTGCCCTGGCATCTCCGCCATGCTGATGGCGATTGGACTTGGTACGTTAATTGGGGCGATCGCCGGGTTTTATCGAGGGCTTGCAGACGCGTTGCTGATGCGCCTCACAGATTTGTTTTTAGCGTTGCCGCAGTTGCCGTTGCTGTTGTTGGTGATTTATTTGTTTCGAGATGTAGCACGAGCAATGATTGGGCCTGAAGCAGGAATTTTTGCCCTCGTTGTCATTGTCATTGGCGGCTTAAACTGGATGTCGGTGGCGCGACTCGTACGAGCTAGTTTTCTATCAATGCGAGAAAGAGATTTTGTCACCGCTGCGCGATCGATTGGAGCTCGCCCCTGGCGACTGATTTGGATTCATATCATGCCCAATGTATTAAGCCCGGTCATGGTCGCAGCAACCTTAGCAGTAGGAACCGCTATTATCAGCGAATCGACCTTGAGTTTTTTGGGGCTAGGGTTTCCCCCGGATGTGACCACGTGGGGACGCATGCTCTACGATGCTCAGGGCTATTTAGACTCTGCTCCCCATATGGCTCTCTTTCCTGGATTAGCGATTTTTTTAACGGTTTTGAGCATTAACTATATCGGGGATGGATTACGAGATGCGCTCGATCCTCAATCTCGCTGAACTTCTGCCGCATGTTGAGTGAAACAAGCCTCTAGAAGCATCTTGGGTAAGACAGCAGGTTTTATAGCTTTACGCTTTCGCGTTAGGACGCTGAACGTGTGTAGACCCTGCGCGCCGCGCGGGGTCTACACACAAACCTAAGCCCGTAGGGCTATAAGTCGACGAGAGCAAGGAAAATTCAGTATGGTTGCGGATACGGGATTGAGTCTGCTTGAAATCCCACAACCGATTGGCTGCCCTAACCCTTTCTTTAAAACTTCCTTCTACAAGAAGATTCCTTATGATTTGCCAATCACTACCCTAATGAATAGGGCCATCAGCTTTACTGACTGCTTGATCCCTTCTATAGGGGTTAATGAGGTTCTATAGGGGGGTAATGAGGGTTTAGCCCGAGGCAGATAGAGCGACTCACGGTAACGTAGCAAAATGTTAAAAATTTTGTTAATTTCTATTAAAGCTTTAGCTAGCAGTCTTAAGGCTTTCGAGATCAGAGGCTTCAGGTTTAGCATTTAGCAGGGTGGCAACTACTCCTTGGTGATTCGGCTACCCTCACTGCCAAGCCCTATAGATAGTCGCTAGATTAGTGTCAGTTGTAGATTACGAAAGTTTAAGCAGATTTGAGGTGAATTCTAATCTGACCTGTTAACAAAAGCAGATCACCCTCTACAAAAGCTGCCTAGTAGTTCGGTATTCTCGGCCAGAGTTGGCGTTAGTTGCATAATGTCAGGTCTGATCTCTAGAGCGGAAAACGAATCGACTAAACGAGTTCGCAACGCCACTGTGAGAATGCTGCTGCAACTGACTTTAAGTTGATGGGTGCGAGAGGATAAGGATTAGGAGGTAAGCGTTGATTTGGAATCCCACAGCAATGGATCGTATCCGCGTCCAAAATTGTGACTTTCCTAATGAGAGGCTCCAGATTCAATTTGGACGCAGTTTGGGACTACTAATACTTTCCGCTATCTATAGTCTGTTTATCCTTTCGATAATAGCTGCCCAACGTTTAGGGAGACGGTACCATGTTTGAACAATTCACTGACAAAGCGATTGCAGTGGTAATGATAGCCCAGCAAGAGACCCGACGCTTGGGACACTCGTTTGTGGGTACAGAACAGATTTTGTTGGGCTTGATTGGTGAAGGCACCAGCGCCGCTGCACGAGTATTGATAGAGTTAGGCTTGACGCTTGAAGTAGTTCAAGCAGAAGTCGAAAAGGCCATTGGTCGAGGAGCAGGGCCTGTTCCTGCTCAAATTCCGCTGACACCTAAGACAAAGCGGGTATTAGAGCAGGCATTTCAAGAATCTAGAAACCTGGATCATCGCTATGTTGGACCTGAGCATTTGTTGTTGAGTCTAACGAAGCATCGAGATAGCGTTGCGGCCAAAATCCTCGAAAATCTGGGGGTCAATCTAGACGCTGTTCGAACTAAGATTATTCGAGAATTGGGTGAGGCGGCAGCGGTTCCAGTCGGAGGAGAGCCTCAAGCTCCTAGACGCTTTCAAGGCAAAGCCCTCAAGGAATTTGGCGCTGACCTTACTGAAATGGCGGCTCCAGGTAAGATTGACCCGGTGATTGGTCGCCAGCGTGAGATTGAGCGAGTGATTCAAATTCTCGGACGGCGGACTAAGAATAATCCTGTTCTAATTGGTGAGCCCGGCGTTGGTAAGACGGCGATCGCCGAAGGGCTTGCCCATCGCATCGTCGATCGCGATGTGCCTGAAATGCTAGAAGACAAGCGCATCATTAGACTCGATATGGGATTGTTGGTCGGCGGCACTCGCTTCCGAGGCGAATTTGAGGAACGTTTGAAGCAAATCACCGAAGAAGTTCGTCAAGATCCGAGCGTCATTTTGGTCATCGATGAGATTCATACGCTAGTGGGTGCGGGGTCGATGGAAGGCGGCATTGATGCAGCCAATTTGTTGAAGCCAGCTCTAGCGCGAGGTGAGCTCCAGTGCATTGGTGCAACAACGCTAGATGAATATCGGAAGCATATCGAGCGAGACGCGGCACTAGAGCGCCGTCTTCAACCGATTCAGGTTGGCGAGCCGACCGTGGAAGAAACTATTGAGATTCTCGGTGGGCTGCGTGCCCGATATGAGCAGCATCACCAGCTGACAATCACAGACGAAGCGTTAGATGCGGCTGCTAAGCTTTCGGATCGCTACATATCCGATCGATTCTTGCCTGATAAAGCTATCGATTTAATCGATGAAGCGGGATCACGAGTGCGCCTCCGTCACTACAAGAAACTGCCTACTCAGGAATTGAAGCAAGAGCTTCGGCAGGTTCGTAACGATAAGACCTCGTATGTGTCAGCTCAGGAGTTTGATAAAGCGACAGAACTGCGCGATCGCGAGCTAGAGCTTGAGGATCAAATTCAGCAAGTTCGCAGTTCTCAGTATGACGATTATGACTCGACTGAAAACCGAGGCAGCCCATTTGTAACCGAAGAAGACATTGCTCAGGTGGTGTCGGTCTGGACGGGTGTGCCAGTCAACCGCTTGACCGAATCTGAGTCAATGTTGATTCTGCATCTTGAAGATACGCTACACGAGCGACTCATTGGCCAAAATGAGGCGGTAGCCGCTGTATCGCGTGCTATTCGGCGATCGCGCGTGGGGCTTAATAATCCAAATCGCCCGATTGCGAGCTTGTTTTTCTCAGGGCCAACGGGCGTTGGTAAGACAGAACTCGCCAAAGCTCTCGCTGCTAGCGTATTCGGCTCCGAATCTGCCATGATTCGGCTCGATATGTCTGAATTTATGGAGCGCCATACCGCATCGAAGCTAATTGGTTCTCCTCCCGGATTTGTGGGCTATGAGGAGGGCGGGCAGCTTACCGAAGCGGTGCGTCGCAAACCCTATTCGGTGTTGTTGCTAGACGAAATCGAAAAGGCACATCCTGATGTGTTTAATATGCTCTTGCAAATTCTCGAAGATGGTCGACTAACCGATGCGAAAGGGCGGGTTGTCAATTTCAACAATACGCTACTAATCATGACCTCAAACATTGGTTCGAGGGTTATTGAGAAAGGGGGTGGCGGTATCGGCTTTGATGTCTCTGCCGACGGTGAGCAAGATGTTCAATATAACCGGATTCGTGCTCTGGTTCATGATGAGCTGAAGCAATACTTCCGTCCAGAATTTCTCAATCGCTTGGATGAGGTGATTGTCTTCCGTCAGCTTAAGCGTGATGAAGTAGAACAGATTGCCGATTTGATGATTCATGAGGTAACGGCTCGATTGGCTGAGAAAGGCATCGGACTAGAACTCACCGAAGCATTTAAAGAGCGAATTGTTCTCGAAGGCTATGATCCCCGGTACGGGGCTCGTCCCCTGCGTCGGGCGATCGCCCGCTTGGTTGAAGACTATCTAGCAGAAGCCCTCCTATCTAGTCGAGTTCAAGAAGGGGGCACTGCTGTAATGGATATCGACGACGATGGGCAAATTCAGGTTCATGGTCGTCTGGCTCCTGAGCTAGTGGGTATTGCTCAGCAGTAACTTTCTTGGGCAAATCATTCAGCAGTAACCCAACAAGACCGTTAAAAATTATCTGAGAGGACAGCCCTACGCTGTCCTTTTTTTTACGCGACTGAATACAGCAGCAATTGCTTAGAGAACCATGGCAATTGGTATATAAGCCTTACGCCTCTCGCGTTAGGACGTTAAACGCGGGTTCTACACACAAATCTGAGCCCGTGGGGCTATATGACCGTATGTACCCAACCAATTAAGAAACTCACAAAATACAACAAAGTGAGTTAAGAAGGCGAGTGTAAGCTAGAGCAAAGGCAGCCAAGAACAAGATCCTTAAAGCATACTCCTATCTAAAAACTAATAAATCTTGCTTTATTAATCTAAGAGTCAAACTCAACGACTTAAGGGTTTGACAACACCATTATGAGTAATTTTTGGATTAAAGTATTTGCCGCCGTTGATATGGTTATTGACCATATCGGAGCGGTATTTTTTCCTGATGTTTATCTCATTCGATATCTTGGGAGATTGAGTTTTCCCTTATTTGCCTGGCTAATTGGGGAAGGTGAAAAACATACCAAAGACGTCAAGCAATATGGGATTAGGTTGCTAATTTTTGGGTTGATTAGTCAACCCGCTTACAGCATTTTATTTGATACCTATCAGCTCAATATTTTATTTACGCTAATGCTCGGATTGCTGACACTACGACTTGGCAAATATTTTGAAAACTACACGTATATTGTTTGGGCGATCGGCATCCTTGTCGGAGCTGTAGTCCCGATTGACTTTGATGCGTATGGGATCGTTGTCATCTTGTTGATGGCGAATTTCCGCCCCAATCTAACCTGGTGGATTACCTGGGTGGCAACACACAGCATTTATATGGTGCTGATTCCCTATGAGGGGCTATTTCAACTCTTTGCAATCCCTGCTCCCATTGTTGTTCAATTTGCCAATTATGATAAAGGGCGTCGTGCACGTTGGTTTTATTGGTTTTATCCAGTGCATCTATGCGTTTTACTATTTGTAAAAGTCATGATGAATTAATGGAGGCCCGGAGAAAAATTCATCGAAAATTCATTTTGCCTTCGCTACAGGAATCGTACATTTATGCAATCTTCATCGCAAAATAAATTGGCTTCCCACTAGGATCAGACTGCAAATACAAAACAACTGTTGCATCTTTTAAGAAAAAATCTATTCTCTCTGTTGACAACGCTATGTAAAGCTTTAGACTGGTTGTCTTTCAAACAGTTGAACTCAATCCAAATTCTGTAGAATTCTTGTCTTCTACACCCTATTTGTCTCATCACTAAGTGACTCTATGGTAAGACTTACTCAATCCCGTATGAGATGGTTTCGGCTATGGATTATCACGCTGGTAATTCTAGGGATATTTTTCAGAATTGTTAACCTAGATCAAAAGGTTTACTGGCGAGATGAGGCGCTAACATCACTTCGAATTTCAGGGTATACGGTCGTTCAAGTTATCGATCAAACTTTCGGTGGACAAACGGTTTCTCTAGATGACCTTCAGAAATTTCAGCATCTGAGTCCAACTGCTGAACCTCTTGAGACGATTTACACCATTGCTAGAGATAATCCCCATCATCCTCCCCTTTATTTTCTGATTACTCAATGTTGGGCAAAATGGTTTGGTGATTCTGCCAGCGCTTTACGGAGCTTATCGGTTCTATTTAGCTTGGCTAGTCTATTTCTGATGTATTGGCTATGTCGGGAATTATTCGCTAATTTACACGTGGCTGAGGTGGCGATCGC
>DBGGTD010000206.1:0-4822 GCA_051162585.1 Elainellaceae cyanobacterium | reverse complement strand
GATAGAGAATGGCAGCCGTTGGGTCGACGTTTGCTTCACTAATTTCGAGAGATAGCGACAAATCACACCGCAGGAAATTCTCTAACTCGCTGACCTGGAGCGCATCAATATCTTGAATGGCGGCTTGCAGATTGTCTTGACTCGGCACTGCTGCGCCATCGACGGTGAGTAACAGCTCGACGAGTTCTCGGTAAACGGGTTCAACGTTATCTCGAAACGAGAAGCGAATTTCGGAATCAACGCTGAGTAGGTTTTGGCGAACCGTTTGGAGAGTTTGAACGGCTGCTTCGTAATAGGCGATCGCCGCGTCAGTTTTTGCCTGCTTGCGGTACAGGCGACCGAGCTGCCACTGCCAGCGATAGGCAATATCCCAGGCTTGGTGAGCTTGAGCTAATCCAAGGGCCGGTTGAGTCCATTCGCGGGCCTGCTGCCAAGAGACGTGAGCCAGTTGGGGCACTCGATCGCCAATCTGCTCGTAAATCATGCCCAGCGTGCCACGGGCATAGGACTCTGCACGAGGAATGTGAAGCGTTTCGGCTTGTTGGAGCGCAGTCATGGCAGCGGCGATCGCCTCATCTGATACTGTCTGAAGCTGCTGACGCTGTTCGAGATTCATTAAGGTTTGCGCGAGGTCAAGTCGAGCATCAATCGCAGCATGGCTGGGTGGCAGGTTTGCTAAGTTTCCAGACTGAATCTCAGCCCACTGGCTTTGAATTTGAGGACGAATGACTTCTGCGACTCTGAGCCGATTTTGGCTCCGCAGCCAGTGTTCTAAATCAGATAATAGGCTCAACCGCTGAAGTTGAGCCTGAATCGGAAGGATTGATCGATTCGTCGTTGAGGCGATCGCCGCTGCTTGACGATAGTGTTCCAGTGCTTGCAATCCATAATGTCTAGCCTGATTGCGATTGACTGAATCGCGGGTGCGCTCAAACAACGACCGTGTTTTGAGATAGCGCGATCGCTCCGTGTCGCCCAAGCTCAGCAACATCTCGCTTTCAGCACGAGGCAGCGACAAGGTTTGTGATACCTCTAACCCTTGTTCTAGCAGTTGGTACGACGCTTCTAGATTGCCGATTCGCCGCAGCAGGTTGCCTAAGCTTCGTAAGCTCATCAGTTGAATCGATGGAGTATAGTCTGCTGAGATATGCTTGAGAACCTGATCAATGGCACCCTGCGACGTCAGGGTGCAGTCCATATCAAGCTCGATAGCATCGAACACGGTTTTGCAGGCTTGCCGATAAAATCCCAAGTTTTCTAAGGCTTGCGCCTGGTTGATGAGCCCTCCTGTGATGCCGGGGCGATCGCCGAGCTGTTGATATATCTCCGTCGCGCGTCGCCAGATGTCTAATGCCGAGTGCGATCGCCCCATTGCCAGATCTAAGCGCCCTTGGGCATTCAGAGCTTGAGCATACGCCGAGGTTGGTGTGGTTTGATGCGATTCTGGCTGTAACGTCAACAGATCGATCGCCGTCTGAATTGCTTCCTCTGCCTGTGCCCAATCTTGCATCTGCTGATAGGCCAGAGATAGATAGGTCGAGGCGATCGCGTGCTGTGATGAATCGCCTACCCGATCCGCCGCTGATGCGGCATTTTGCCAGTGCTGCACAGCAGATTCATAATCCCCGTTAGCGTAGGCGTCGCGCCCTTGATTGAGGAATAATGATACAGACTGGGAATGTGCTGATGCGCTCTCTGGGATGCTTTCTGGGGGATTCTCTTGGACATTTTCTTGGGCGGGTTCTTGACCACCTTCTTGAGCGATCGCCCTGTCCTCTAAACCGAGTATCGAGTGAACTGACAACCCCCAGGCGAGCAATAGTCCGATGAAAAACCATGCCCATCGGCGCAGATGCGATCGCCATTGACGTTGAGCCCAAAATCGCTGAATTCTCATATCACCTCCTCATTGCCCGCATCGGGTCGGCGTTTGCCAAGAGCTATACGGAGTAATGTGCGACGTATCTGCTGTGAGAATGACTCGCCCTGTTTCGTCAACTGTCCAGCCTTGAGCTTCTTCAATTTCTGAGGGGATTTCGATAGACATGGCTGTGGAACTGGAGGATTGGACGGTGCGATCGCCCGTTTCCTCGCTTGTTTCATCAACAGCATCCGGCGATCGCATATCATCCCAGGTCTGCCCAATCGCGGTATCACCGGGCGTAGGCGGCAACCCGCCTCGTCCAGCATCCACAAATCGCCCCGTCGATGAGTCGCCTTGCGGTTGACAGCTTTGATTGAGCTGCGGATCAACCGGCTCAGATGGCAGGTCGGTCAAGCCTCGGCTGGGGTCTACATCGAGGGTATCAATCACGACAATGCCATCGGTCCCAAATTCAGAGCTGACGGTGATGTCACTCAACGGCGATTCTTCGTCTCGAAACTGGATGCCAAAGATGCCTTCGGCGGTGATGCCCACGCTGCCCCCATTACCTCGGGTGGCGTTAGCGCTGATGTCGCTGTTTTCGCTAGGGACAGCCACCACAAACCCAGTGGCAATCGAGATGTTGCCGCCATCACCATTGGCATCAGCGCGGCGACTCGTGCCAGCATCGGTTGAAATTGAACTGCCTCGACGCAGCGCGACTATATCCTCAAAACTAAGGTCGATGTTGCCGCCTTGACTACTCGCCGTTTCGGCTGAAATGAACGAGCGATTGTCTAAAAAGAGGCGATCGCCTTGAATTTGAATATCCCCGCCTTGAGAAATACCGTCGTTATCAGCAGAAATAAATCCGCCATTGTCTAGAAAAATAGCCTCACCTTGAACCGTGATATCGCCGCCAACACCGCGTCCACGACTGCTAACGGCAATGCCCGCACCATTTTGAACGCGTAGGGTTTGCGGATCAACTAAGATACTCCCCCCGTCGCCGCTTGAGCCTTGAGAGGTATCCGCAAACAGACCACTCTGCGAATCAGACAGGGTAATCCGATCGCTTACAAACAGATTGATATCTCCAGCATCCCCTTCTCCAGCCGTTGACGTGGCGATCCGTCCACCCGCGATCGCATCAAATTGGCCAGCGCTGACGATAATATTACCGGCATCACCGGCTTGCTGGGTGCTAGCAAATAAGCCGCTGGCAACTCCATCTGTGTCAGTGGTGGCGAGCGCAGCTTGTCCTGCAATCTGGATAGCATCTCTAGCATCCACCCTAATATCTCCTGCATCACCCTGATTAGAGGCAGTCGTGACGATCTGCCCCCCGTTCGACAGCTCCACCGTATCCGACGCGATGCGAACACTCCCGCCCCGAAATGGGCTGCGCGTGCGGGCGCTGATTACCGCTTGATCCAAAATTTGCAGATCTTGGGCGTCAATAAAAATTCTGCCGCCGCGATCGCCTGCGCTGGCTTCGGTCGTGGTAAAGATGCCGCTCGATCGCTCGTCATCCCTAGCTCCTTGCAGCCTGACTAATTCAGCGCCTTGAATCTGGATCGCGCCTCCTTGCCCATCGCCAGAGGTCGATGCCGAAACGCGCCCGCCGCCGCGCACCGTCAGCTCTTGGACATTCAAATCAATATCTCCACCTCTGCCTGCGCCAGAGGTGGAGGCAGAGAGTTCGGCTCGATTTTGTATGACGAGCTGATTTCCATTCATCTCAATGCTGCCTGCATTACCGGCCCCTTGCGTGCGGGCTGAAATGAGACTGGTCGACCCTTCATTCTCTGAGCTGATGGATTGGGCTTCACCGCTTAACCGAATGCGATCGCCCGTGACCGAAATTTGTCCCGCATCACCAGACGCCAATGTTGTTGTTAGAATCTGCCCGCCGTCAGTGAGGGTGAGCGTATTTGCATCAATGGCGATCGCCCCGCCGCTCGACGAATTCAGCGTTCGAGCACTGAGCACCCCGCCATCTGAGACGCGCAGCCGATCGGTTATAACGGCGATATTCCCTCCCCGACCACTGGCTTGTCCTTCGGTGCCAGATAACAAACCGCTGGAGCGATCTTGAGTGGAGCTAATTCCTGAAATCGTGATGGAATCGGCGTTGACTCTAATATTGCCTGCATTGGCGTCCTGATTTACCTGAAAATTGAGAGCATTGCCCAAATTTTGCTGTCCGCGAAAATAGTGAGCGGCAATGCGGTCGAGCGAAAGCGGCATAGTGTAAACGGCTACTTCATCGATTGAGCCGTTGAATGTCTGGTCAGTCGGGCTGCGCCAGTTGCCAATGCGAACAGTCGGATTTTCGCCTTGATAGGGGCCATCGCTCCCCACACCCGCCAGCGTGCCGTTCACAAATACGCTGGTCGTATCGGTCGGCTGGTCATAGCGCGTGACGACGTGATACCAACCGTCTCCAAAGCGAAGCGTGTCGTCCGGTGTATCTAAGTCATCGGCAAAAAAGCCTGCACGGATTGATCCGTCATCATTGAGCCGTAGGTGCAGGCTTTCGCGACGATCATTTTCGTCGTGGACTCCGAAAAACACCTGCTGATCAGGCGGGTCTGCGTTGGGGTTGACCCACGCCTCGACGGTAAATGATCGTTCAGCAAATCCGAGCGCAGATTCTGTTTCAACTTGACCGATGTTAATGGCGCCTTCATCGCCGTCTAAGGCAGCTCCTGTACCGGAAACGCCGGGTTGACCCAGCAAAACAGTGCCCTCAATTGTGCCATCGAAGCGATCGCCTCCCCTATCAGCAACAGTGGTTTCGCCTGCCGCGTCATCCAACGGCCAATAGGCTGCCGGATCATCCGCTTGAACCAAATCAGTGTAGGAATCGTCTGCCACTTGGGATGCCAGTCGTGACGGGATAAACCCTTGCGTACGCGTTTCAACCCGTCCGCCCCTGCGGAGTGTCAGGTCTGA
>DBGGTD010000205.1:0-3227 GCA_051162585.1 Elainellaceae cyanobacterium | reverse complement strand
GTTTCCATCAGCCAAAAAGTTAGCAAGAAGGCCGTCACTCGTAATCGCATTAAGCGCCAAATCCAATCTGCAATGCAACGACTATTGCCAAGAATGTCAGAGGGCTGGCAGGTTGTCGTCGTCGTCCGCCCTAGAGCGATGCAGTGCGATTATTCACAATTTCTGCAAGAATTAGAGCAGTTATTGACAGAGGCTGAGATTATTAATGGGCATTAAGGAAGATGTTTACTTCGAAGGTGGTCCGCACATTGGTGACTTAATCATTAATCTATTGCTTGGCTTTACAGTCATTTGCCTACCGCTCACCGTTGGAGCGATTGTTCGAGCGCTCTGGTTGAGATATCGCATCACCGATCGCCGCATTTCAATTACAGGCGGTTGGATGGGGCGCGATCGCTCCGACGTAATCTATTCTGAAATTGCTAAGATTGTGACAGTGCCCAGAGGGTTAGGGCTTTGGGGTGACATGGTGATTACTCTAAGAGACGGTAGTCGATTAGAGTTGCGGGCTGTCCCCAGGTTTCGTGAGCTCTATGACTTTATCAACAGCAAGATCACGTCCAAAGCTAAGCAGGTTAGCGGACCTATCGGTAATTCAGGCAGCTAGCTGGTACGTGAGGCTCAAAACAGGGTTAGATCGTCGATACTAGATTGAGACGCTCGAAAAGTAGCTTGTTTTTAATTCACAACACGCTCTTGAATAGCGTCAATTGAGCGAGCGTCAAGTAAACGGCATCGAGATCTGACAATTTGGGTGTGCTAGCTTGCTGACGGAGTTATCATTGTTCCGATAGATTAGACGTAGAAAGATTTAGACTCAGCAATTCAGAGCATACACTAGGTTGACATAGAGCAGATGGATTTTGGTATCGGGTTTCTCTCCAACAACGTAATGTTGCCAATCCTAGATTTCTTCTACGGGATTGTGCCTAGCTATGGTCTAGCCATTGTGGCTCTGACATTAGTGATACGATTTGCGCTCTATCCCCTCAGCGCGGGGTCGATTCGCAGCATGAGGCGGATGAAGGTTGCAAACCCCGCCATGCAAAAACGCGTGAAAGAGGTGCAAGAGCGCTACAAAGAAGAGCCTTCTAAACAGCAGGAGGAAATGAGCAAGATCTACAAAGAGTTTGGCAACCCTTTAGCGGGGTGCTTTCCAGTTCTTTTGCAGATGCCGATCTTGTTTGCTCTATTTGCAACCCTGCGAGGATCACCATTCGCTGATGTCACCTACACGGTCAATCTTCACATCGTGCCTCAAGAGCAAATCGAACAGGTTCAGCCTCAAGCGTTTGTGACGAAACCTCAAAATATTTATGTGTCAGATGGCGTTCATGTGCGGGCATCTGCGCTAGTTCCAGGGGGCGATCGCCTGGCAGTTGGAGAAAAAACCAAAGTTGATTTTCAAACTGCAGACGGTCGACCCTTAGAAGCGCTCATCGAAGAACATCCAGAAACCGATATTCATCCCAAATGGACCGTAACGTCAGGTGAAGAACTCGTGCGCATCAGTGACGACGGGGTGATTCAAGGGCTTGCCCCTGGCGATGTGACGCTCCAAGGCTCGGTGCCAGGTTTGGCATCTAATAAAGGGTTTCTGTTTATCAAAGCATTAGGACGCGTCGGCGCATTTGGCGATGATGGCTCAATTAATTGGGACATCGTAGGCATGGTTCTCTTCTTCGGGTTGAGTCTCTATGTCAACCAGCTCCTCTCAGGGCAAGGCCCCAGCGGCAATCCTCAGCAAGATACGGTTAATAAGGTGACTCCGGTCTTATTTTCGGGCATGTTTCTGTTTTTCCCGCTGCCTGCTGGGGTTTTGATGTACATGGTGATTGCCAACATCTTTCAAACGATGCAGACCTTCATTCTCTCAAAGGAGCCGCTTCCCGAAAATCTGCAAAAGATTGTCGAAGCTGAGCAAAAGAAGGCAGAATCAGATACGCGTGAAGAGCTTCCATTTGAGCCCGGTCGCGCCAAGAAAGATTCTGAGCGCGATGCGAAAGAATCGAGTCGGTCGAAAAAGAAAAAGAAAGGGTAGAAGGGCAGACGAGTCACTATGAATACCCAGCATCAGCTAAAACGGGGTCAAGACTGGTTAGAGCAATTTCTAAAATTGTCTGCTCTGCCATGTCATGTTCATGTAGATGAGACTCAGCTTGATGCCGAAGGCAGCTGTTGGCTGATCGTTGATTCAACGCCGTTGACACCTGAGCAAATTCAAACGCTCATCGGCGACCATGGTTCAGTTCTCGACGCGATTCAGTATTTAGCCAATACGACATTAAATCTGGGGCAACCGGCGGAACAGCAGCAAGCATATACGGTCGAGCTTGACGGATATCGGGCTCGTCGACAGGTCGAGCTTCAATCAATGGCGGAAGAGGCTGCTCGTCAGGTTAGACATTTAGGCGACGAGCATGAACTTGCCTCGTTGTCTGCTGCCGAGCGGCGACAAGTTCATACGTTTCTTAAAGCGTTTGACGACTTAGAAACATATAGCCGTGGTAAAGAGCCTGACCGTCGCTTAGTTGTGCGTCGGCGACAAGAAGAATCGCCAGCAGACAGTGAACCTATCGATTAAACAGTTTTTTATTTGTTTTGGAGGCGTCGAGCGCTGGATTGACTATCCGATATTGTTAAAAGCCATGTCCTTGGGCGAATGTTGACATTAGCCTCTGGGTAAGCAGACCGATTAGATTAGGGAGTTGAGAGGCTCACACCTCATGGAAGCAGTCTATATTCCACAACTTGTTCACCTGCCGGAACACACGCGAAGCCTTAGTGTGCGAGAATATGTGTCTGATCTGAAGACATTGACCCCGGTTCAGGGAAGCATTCAGATTACGCATCACGGAAAGTATTTAGAAGTCGCTGTCGTTGCAGAAGCAATTGTTACATTGGCGTGCGATCGCTGTCTTCAACAGTATAATCATCGACTTACTATAGATGTATCTGAGCTAATTTGGTTGCAAAAGACGGATGCTGAGGTCGAATCTGATGGAGCTGAGCAAGAAACATTGTTTGATGATTTGGTTGAAACGCTGCCGCCAAACGGCTATTTTTATCCAGGAGAATGGCTGTATGAGCAGCTTTGCCTAGCGATTCCTCAACGACAATTGTGTGATCAAGAATGCTCCGGAATTTTGGTTGAGTCTGAGCCGACTGAGCCACTCGTCGACCGCCGTTGGGCATCACTGGCAGCATTGAAAGGGCAGTTTCTAAAT
>DBGGTD010000204.1:0-4444 GCA_051162585.1 Elainellaceae cyanobacterium | reverse complement strand
TACATGGGCTGGTCAAGGTTGTAATGTGCGACTTCAAATAGCAGCATGGCGCCCGCCCAAAACGCAATCAGACCCGCATGGGCAACATGGGCTCCTAAAAATCGACCCGACAATTCGGTGGTAATAAATCGGGCATTTCCTGACCACCATGCATAGCCGCTCGATGTTTCATCATAGCCTGCCCGTGAAGGAGCAATCATAGATTCCTCTGAGCGTGACCGAACAGGTGGTGGAACAGGTTCTAGTACTGAGTCTGTGGGAATAGTTTGTGTAGATTCAAATGGTGTTTCCACAGGGTAAAAACCTCCTTTATGAAATCCATCTAATGAATGGATTGGGGAGGGGCGAACATCCATTCGCCCCTAAACAGACTGAAATGAGTTGATTAGATGTAGTACTACTCAGCATTGCCACGGGGTAGTACTTCTACAGGAAACTGAAATTTCTTTGCGGGTTGGTCGAGTTCTGCCATCCACGATCGCACTCCTTCATTGAGCAGAATGTTTTTGGTATAGAAAGTCTCAAATTCGGGATCTTCTGCGGCTCGAATTTCTTGGCTAACAAAGTCATATGCCCGCAGGTTAAAGGCTAAACCCGCCATGCCAATGGCGCTCATCCACAACCCTGTCACTGGAACAAAGAGCATAAAGAAATGAAGCCATCGTTTGTTAGAGAAGGCAATCCCAAAAATCTGTGACCAGAAGCGGTTAGCCGTTACCATCGAGTAGGTTTCTTCCGCTTGAGTAGTGCTAAACCCTCTGAAGGTGTTTTTTCCGTCTGTATCCCGATAAAGTACGTTCTCTACGGTAGCTCCATGGATGGCGCATAGCAGCGCGCCTCCCAAAACGCCTGCAACGCCCATCATGTGAAAGGGATTGAGAGTGTAGTTGTGGAAGCCTTGAAAGAACAATAGGAACCGAAAGATTGCGGTAACACCAAAGCTGGGACCAAAGAACCAGCTCGATTGCCCTAATGGGTAGATTAAGAAGGTGGCAACAAATACGGCAATCGGGGCAGAGAAGGCGATCGCATTATAGGGGCGAATGCCTACAACTCTCGCAATTTCAAGCTGCCGAAGCATAAACCCCATCAAGGCAAGTGCGCCGTGAAATGCAGTGAAGTTCCATAGTCCACCAATCTGACACCAGCGCACAAAGTCCCAGTTGGCTTCAGGGCCCCAGAGAAATAACAGAGAGTGTCCCATGCTTTCTGGGGGCGTAGATACTGCAACTGTTAGAAAGTTGCAGCCTTCTAAATAGGAACTGACCAAACCGTGGGTATACCAGGATGTGACAAAGGTGGTTCCTGTGAACCATGATCCCAATGCTAAATAGGAACAGGGAAACAGAAGTAACCCTGACCAGCCAATAAACACGAAGCGATCGCGCTTCAGCCAATCATCCAGGATGCCAGCCCAACCCCGCGTGGGTTGTGTTGCACCAATTGAAATAGTCATCATTCTATCCTCTGATCTCAAACATCAAAAAAGTAACGTTAAACTGGTATGCTTTCACCCGTCCCGTCATTCATAAAGTAAGGAGGTCCTGGCAATGCCAGTTCTTGAATAATTTGATCAAAATAGGGAATCACCTCTGCTGCATCCGCTGCATCCAACACGGCGAGGGTTTCAGTTTTGAGACAGCGTATGTATTGAAGAATATTGCCCAACGGGATGCCCACATTGACATACAACTCCTTCATGCCAGCTATCCCGATGTCTTGCAAAGGTTTTTCGTTGCCTGCCAGGAGACAGTAGCTAATCAGACGAATGTACCAGCCCACGTCACGCTTGGCCGCGCCTGTTTTTTTACGACTTCCGCTGTTGCTCGGCGTGTTGGGGCAAATCTGCCAGAACTTGCGTGTCCCTCGCTCAACGATGGTTTGGGCATTTTGTTCTAGCAATTTGGCGATACGAATTCGCTGCTCTCCCGTTTTGCAAAAATTGCGAATCATGTGAAGTTCTCCAGGAGTCGGATAGCGGAGTTCTTCATCGGCATTAAGAATGACTTGTTTGACGATGCTCATGGTGTGATTCTGTCGAATAAATGTGTAGTCCTCCAAACCAGCTCAGGCTAATTCTGTAGTCAAACCGAGTTAGCCTGCGATAGAGTCGTTTCCATCGCCTAAACCGAGCTTTGCGCTTTAGCGGCGTGGCTAACTTGGTTGGATGACTGTACTCGTCTGGGAACAAGGTGGTTCGACTGAGATGGTAACTCGAAGCGATTGGAATCTGTTTTGTCATGATGATTCATGCTCTCTAAGGATCGAATCTGTAGACATTTCTGAATTTGCGGATTTTTGCGACACAGATATAGCATTGCTGTGCCCCCCGCAATAGTTGCTGTTAATGTCCATCAATCGGAACGCTCGGCGGTTCTGACGGTTGCGACTCAGTTTGTCCATCAGGATTGCTTTTATTTTGATACTCATCCGATGAAACAGGCTGAACAGATCCCTGATCACGGTTATTCTCATCAGGGCTGTTGGATACTTCTAGCGTGGCAACTCCAGACTGGGCTGATGTAGATTGAGGCATCCGTTGATGAGGCATCATTGGATGGGTCATCATCCACTCACCTGCTATCGGGGGATTCTCCCTTGGTTTTGACCACCCAACCGGCCCCTTGGGCGATCGCAACGCATAGCCACGAGGCGTTAGATACCGTTCGTACGGAACCGTGTCGTCTCCAAAAAACTCTAAATATTCAGAACTATCAATGATGGCATCGACGAGTGCGTAAAACCCTTTGCGAGCGCAAATATCATAGTACTGATTCAGTTCCTGCCGTCCGACAGTTGGGCGACCCAATAACCGCCGATGGATATATTCAATTGCTTTGGTGATATACAAGTTGTCCCAATAGAGGTTTCGGAACGGGCGGGATTTAGCGAGTTGACGCACAAACTCCCGCATCGTCAGTTCACCCCCCTTTAGCCTGATTTCAGCGTTGGTTTGGCGTTGCCCGTCAAATACGTCTCGACCAAACACCTGACGATAGGCTCCGTGAATGATCGCGTCCATTGAGTGGTGATGGATATCGACATTGGGGGTATGCGCCTGATGATGGTTGCCTTGAGCTGTAAGGCGATCGCCCTGATGTCCGTTCATGGGATTCCGACCTACTTTTAGCACCCGATGCCCCAAAGAACCGGGTATATGACCAAAATCACCAGCACCGTTTCGGGTATGGCCGTTTTCAGAATTTGCTCCGCTACTGATCAAAATTCGACGACTATCTGTGCTGAAATGAGCAGGCCGAGCGCTAGGATTACGGGTTTCTTGAGGAAAGATCGCGCCAAACTGAATTTCTAATGGGTCATTGCCAACGCCATAGGGATGTTGATTGGGGAGAGGTTTTTGATAGTGACCAAAGGTGGTGATAAACTGCGGAACTTTCCGAACCGGAGCACTGTATCTAAACAAATCAAGCTGGGGTCCCCAATTGCGACACTCTTGTGCATCTTGTCCCAAGCTTCGCAAATACGGGACGGTTTCTTCACCAAAATAATCGGCATATTCTTGGGAGTCTACTAGTGCATCAACCAATGCGGGCAAACCTCCGTCTGATATCACCTCAAAGTAGTCTTGAAACTCTTCGATGCAGCTAATCCCGCGTCCTAAAAAGTGACGAAATGCTAGCTCTATAATGCGGCTAATCACAAAGGGTTCATAAAACTGCTGCCGATATAAGCGAGACTTGCCCAAATGACGGACAAACTCTTTCATCGAAACCATGCCGCTTTTGACCTGAGATTCCAACTCGGTGAATGACACCCCGTATGCCTGCGTCACATCACGCTCAAACACTTGACGATATGCCGCATGAATTGCCTCTTGCTTTTCTGCTTCAGATAGCCCCGATTTCATGACGAGCTTGGGTGCGCGATCGGCTTCATGGAAATAGCTTTGAGGCAGTTGCAATCCTTGATGATGGTTTGAAATACCCGGACGCGCACGACTTGGAGGTTTCTCAACTTGATAGTCGGTAATTAATATGTCGAAATATCGTCTGACCACTCCTGCCGCATTAGTATCCCGAAAATAGTTGACTGCTTTCCATTGCATTTCTCGGAGTGCGACTACCGTTGCCAGGGTGACATCGTCTGGAATGACGCCCCGCAATCCCCGCACGTTGATGCTCAAAATGCTAGTATCACCGGCAACAATGGCATAAGTAATATATCGCAGAAACCAGCCTAAGTCTCGCAGCGATCGCCTCATGCGAACGCTACCGTAGGTTGATATATCAATAGCGCGAAATCTGCTAGGAGAAACGGGTCTACTCTCGGCAAAGAATGACCGTACCCAATTCATGAAACTATTTGACGAATCGACATATCGTGGCTCTTGCAGCTTGGTGACGGTTTTGGTCGTCCCGTTCCCCTGCCTCGATTCTGCCGACAGGTAGTCTTCTGCGACGTAATAGCCTGAACCGGGCATCCC
>DBGGTD010000203.1:0-9166 GCA_051162585.1 Elainellaceae cyanobacterium | reverse complement strand
GAGCAGGTCTTGATCCTGTGCTAAATCAACCGAGGCTTCTGTAGAAAAGCTGAACGGATAATCCCGTTCTGCCATCCAGGGTATCAGCTCCTTCAGCATCAGCTTGACATTGCGCTTGTTGCCAATAAAGTTATCATCCACCATAAAGATAGAGCGCCGCCAGCCCAAGTCGTAGAGCGCTTGTAGCTCTGCCAGTAGTTGGGCAGGGGTTTTAGTCCGAGGTTTGCGCCCATAAAGGACGATAATATCGCAGAATTCACACTGAAACGGGCAGCCCCTTGAGAACTGCACCGACATATCTCCATATGCATCGAGATCAAGCAAATCAAACCGAGGAACCGGAGTCGTTGTAACATCAGGTTTTTCACCATTGGCTCGAAATATGCCAGATGTTTCTCCTCGCTCTAACGCATCAACTAACATCGGCAGAGTGATTTCGCCCTCGTCTAACACGAGAAAATCTGCCCCAGCATTCTTAGCAGCGTCAGGCACGGAGGTCACATACGGGCCACCTACAACAACCTGCTTGCCTCGTTGCTTAGCAGTTTCAATCAAGTAGAGCATGTCAGGCTTTTGGACAATCATCCCTGAGATGATGACAAGATCGGCCCAGTACCAATCTGCTTCGCTTTCATAGCCAATATTACGGTCTACTAAACGAAACTCCCAGTGTTGAGGCAAAATCGCAGCGACTGTAACCAAGCTCAACGGTGGCATCGCAACTTTTCGACCAACCAATTCTAGAGCTTTATCAAATGACCAGAACGACTTGGGGAAAAGAGGATAGAGCAATAAAACGTGCATAAAGATTCAGCTAGACGGGTGGTTATGCGGTCGAGACGAGTGTAAGCATAACCGATCTAGCTGGCGCCTCGGAAAATTTTGATAATTCTTCTCAAGCGAAACCTTCTCCAGAAGCTGATTTGGATGGTCTTCAAAACTGTTGAAATGGCGTTGCTGATTTGAGAAATCGATTAAATATCAAGATCGGCCAAATTTAGTCTGGGCCCATACGTCTCGATAAACTCTCGTCGAGGCGCAACGCGATCGCCCATCAGTACCGTAAAGATGCGATCGGCTTCGGCTGCATCTTCAATTTCAACGCGTTTGAGTGTCCTTGTTTCAGGATCCATCGTCGTTTCCCAAAGCTGAACGGGCATCATCTCGCCCAATCCCTTAAACCGCTGGATGTTGTAGTTGGCGTTGTCAGGAAATTCATGGGTAATCAGGTTGGTCAGCTCGCGATCGCTGTAGCAGTAATAGTGCTGGCGACCTCGCTCAACCTTGTAAAGCGGGGAACAGGCGATATACACATACCCCTGATCAACCATGGAACGCTGATAGCGATAAAAGAAGGTCAGCAACAGCGTTCGGATATGAGCACCATCCACATCCGCATCTGTCATGATAATGATGCGGTGGTAACGGAGCTGCGATGCGTCAAATTCTTCACCTTTGATGCCGAGCCCAAGAGCCGTGATCAAGGCTTGAATTTCAGTATTTTTGTAGATTCGGGCGTCATCGGTTTTCTCGATGTTGAGAATCTTACCCCGAAGCGGCAAAATGGCTTGAAACTGGCGATCGCGCCCCTGCTTAGCACTACCGCCCGCCGAATCGCCTTCCACGATAAAAATTTCTGATTCAGCCGGGTCACGACTGCTACAGTCTGCCAGCTTACCTGGAAGGGTTGACGATTCTAAGACGGACTTCCGACGCACCAGCTCTCTCGCCCGACGCGCCGCCTCCGCTGCATTAAAAGCTTGAATCGCTTTTTCTAAAATCGCATCGACAACGCTAGGACGAAAATCTAAATACTCCGTCAGGGCTTCGCTGACTACATTATCGACGATACCGCGCACTTCTGTGTTACCCAGCTTCGTCTTAGTTTGTCCTTCAAATTCTGGATCAGGAACTTTAACAGAGATCACCCCGGTCAACCCTTCCCGGACATTTTCTCCAGCCAAATTAGCATCACCATCTTTGAGCTTATTTCGCTTGCGCGCAATGGAGTTCATCGTGCGCGTGAGCACCGCTTTTAGCCCTTCTAAGTGGGTGCCGCCGTCAATCGTGCGAATATTGTTGGCAAACCCGAGCAGATTATCAGTGTATGCGTCTGCACACCACTGAAGCGCAACCTCAACCTGAACGCCATTGCGTTCTCCTTGCACGTGGACGACCTCCTCATGCAACGGCTGCTTGTCATTGTTCATGTATTCGACATACTCTCGAATACCGCCCGCATAGTGATAGCTTTCAATCCGGGGTTCTCCGGTCTTTAGGAGATCGAGCCGATTGTCGGTAAAGACAATTTCAACGCCCGCATTGAGGTAGGCTAGCTCTCGCAACCGTCCTGCGATCGTCGCATAGTCAAACTCGGTGACTGTGGTGAAAATTTGAGAATCTGGCTTAAATGTGACCGAGGTTCCGGTGCGTGATTCGCTGAAGGGGGTTGACTCAAGGTCTCCAATGGGCGCCCCCCGCTCATAGCGCTGCTTATGAACATGATCCTCTCGCCAAACGGTCACTTCAACCCATTCAGACAGGGCGTTGACGACCGAAACACCCACCCCGTGCAATCCTCCAGACACCTTATAACCACCGCCGCCAAATTTGCCTCCAGCATGGAGAACGGTCATCACGGTTTCGAGGGCAGATTTGCCTGTCGCGGGATGCACATCTGTTGGAATGCCGCGACCATCATCGGTAATGGTTGCAGAACCATCAGGATTAAGAGTTAGCAAAATCTGTTGGCAATATCCTGCCAGAGCTTCATCGACAGAATTATCAACAACCTCATAAACTAGGTGATGAAGCCCGCGCGGCCCGGTGCTGCCAATATACATGCCTGGACGCTTACGAACAGGTTCTAACCCTTCGAGAACCTGAATCTGATCAGCACCATAGTTTGTTGCCATGAATAAAATGCTCCTCTAAACACTCCTGAAGCAACACTTAGCCTCAGAAGACCAAATTCTCTAAAAATTCTAACATAAAAGGCTCTGAAGCGATTTTAGAGCGATTTTAGGTAAAGTTTTTAGTAGGGATGGAATGGAATTTCTCATTAATTCACGAATCTGACCCCTTAGCCGGTTAATCAAAATATTTCTTAAGCAAGTTTTTTAAGCAATGTCCGGCACCGTTAGCCAGACTTGTTTGTTTCTATCCAATACTAGAGTACTATATCAATCCCAGATTTTGTGTGAGGGCAGGCGGCACTGCCCCACCTCTCACACAAGTCACAAGCGATTTAGGATCGCTATATATTCAGAAATATTCCAGAAAGACATTTGCCGAGGAAAAGTTTTTGTCTGTGTTAATTGTAATCTGCGGCCCGACAGCAACCGGAAAATCGGGCTTGGCGATCGCCCTTGCTCAACGACTCTCCGCCGCTATTTTAAGTGCTGATTCTCGTCAGGTCTACCGAGAGTTTAATATTGGCACAGCCAAACCGTCAATTGAGGAGAGGGAGCAGATTCCTCACTATCTCATCGACATTTGCGACCCTACTGAGACATTTACACTAGCAGACTATCAACACCGCGCACAGGCGCTGATTCGACAATTTCACCACAGAATTAGTAACGAGTCTGTTATCGTGTCCTCCGTTCCTCGACGGTACCTGCCTGACTCACAAATTCCCTTCCTCGTCGGCGGCACTGGCCTATATATCAAGTCAATCGTGCGGGGGTTAAAGATTCCACACGTAGAGCCTCAACCCGAGCTGCGATCGCAGTTGAGCGCGTTGGGTCAAGTCCAGTGTTATGCCATGCTGCAACAGGTTGATCCCGACTCTGCCACCAAGGTGCATCCCCATGACCAGGTACGGACGCTGCGATCGCTGGAGGTGTTTTATGTGACAGGAGTGCCCATGTCAGCGCAGCAAGGAGAAGACCCGCCAGCGTATCCAATTCTGCAACTAGGGCTAGATTGCGTCGATGCCGAGGGGCTAGCTCGACGGATTGAGCAGCGCACTGACGGCATGATAGAGATCGGGTTTGTGGATGAGGTACACACGTTGTGTCAGAAATACGGAGCGAATCTGCCTCTACTGAACACATTGGGATATCAAGAAGTGAGGCAATATCTAACAGGGGATATATCATTGCAGGAGGCTAAGATATTGACGGTTCGCCATACGCGCCAATTTGCAAAACGGCAGCGCACCTGGTTTCGAGCAGATTCAACGATTGAGTGGTTTGATTGCGATCGCCCCGATTTGGTGGATCGGGTCTGGAACCGAATTCAAGAATTCTTGAGCAACAGGCAATGTACCGAGAACATGTCATGAAACACCAGGTCGAGACTTTGCCAGTGAAGGTAACGCTGCTTCTTTTGAGCACGTTGACAGTGATGGCGGGTGCAACAATTGCCCCATCGCTTCCATCCATGCAAGCGGTATTTGCCGATACCGCCAACGTTGAATATCTTGTACGTTTGGTTCTGACGATTCCGGCTCTGTTTATTGCGCTAGGGGCTCCTATTGTGGATGTACTCATTGATCGCCTTGGGCGAAACCGTTACTCGTTGCCGTGCTCATCGTATATGGACTCGCGGGCAGTTCGGGGCTGTGGCTTGATTCGCTAATGCCCCTTTTGATCGGGCGAGTGCTATTGGGATTCAGCGTTGCTGGAATCATGACCACCGTAACTACGCTAATCGCAGACTACTACACGGGGGCAATGCGAGGTCAGGTGTTGGGATTTCAATCGTCCTTTATGGCATTGGGAGGGGTGGTTTTTCTTTCGGTGGGTGGATTCTTAGCCGAGATTAACTGGCGAATGCCCTTTGCCAGTTATCTGATCGCTATTCTGTTAGCGGTATGTGTAGCGCTGCTGCTACCTGAACCCGATCGCTCAACTGCAGCAGTGCAGTCGTTAATTTCTACTCCTGACGAGCCCGTTGACTTACCGCTGCAATGGGTCTTTTTGACATTCGGCATTGCGCTGCTAACGCAAATCGTGTTTCATCTAATTCCTGTTCAGCTTCCGTTTTATCTAAACGAGATTGCGAACGTCGGCGCGTCCCAAAGTGGGTTGGCGATCGCGTTTTTGGTGCGACAGCGAAGTTGGGTGGCATAGGCCCAAAAGTAGATAATTGCATCTTTTCATGCCATTGATAGTTGGAATGGAGACACGATAAATCTGGTAAAAAACGTTTAGAGAGTCATCGATGTCCTAACCTCCCCTTCGATTGCTATAGCTACAAGAATCATGTACAGCTTTAAGCAAAAGCAACGGTTCGGATTCCGTAGACTAAAACACGATTTCAGGCTAGATCCCCGGCTTTTTCCAAAAAGCCGAGGATCTAATTCTTTACTGCGGACTCGGTATCTCTCCTTCGACCTGATTCTCTAGCGTCCCGTCTACTGTTCCACCCTCTGTTTCAGGTGCCTCTGTACCCGGTGGCTCATTCAACGGGGCAATTAACTCCTCCTCAACCGGGCGAATGATCGTCGTTGTATTCTCTCCTTCTGCTTGAAACACACCCCGGAGTGCTTCACTGAGTGATGGAGCCATCGCGATGCGATTTTCATATGCCACAATCACGCGAACGAGGGTAGGGAGTCGATTTTGTTCTGCTTCTAGATACAGAGGTTCAACATAAAGTAGGGATTGCTCGATTGGGATGACAAGCAAATTGCCTTGAATCGCGCGTGAGCCCTGTCGATTCCATAACGAGATTTGCTGAGAAATGATCGGGTCTTGATTAATTCTGGCCTCGACTTGCTCAGGCCCATAAACTAGCTCTTGCTTGGGGAAACTGTAAAGCAGCATTGAGCCATACTGCTGCCCATCGGATCGAGCTGCTAACCAGGCAATCAAATTTCGTCGTTGAGCGGGGGTAAACGGTCGCAGCAGAATAAATTCGCCCGTCTCTGCATTGGGCAACCTCATCAAAAGATAGTAGGGTTTGACTTGCTGCTGCTCGCTGGCATAGATTTCGCTGGGTGCCCGCCACTTGTCTTCCCGGTTATAAAACACTTGCGGATCAGTCATGTGATAGGTCATGAGCTGATCAGACTGCACCTGATAATAATCTTGGGGATAACGGATGTGTTCCCTCAGCGTGTCGGGCATGTCGCTGAGCGGATGCAGCATATTCGGGAAAATTTTGTTCCAGCTTTGAATGATCGGGTCGCTTGGGTCGGCAACGTAAAATGTAACTGACCCGTGATAGGCATCAATCAACACTTTGACAGAATTGCGAATGTAGTTGAAGTCATTCCCGTTTGGGTCAGAATAGGGATAGCGATCGCTCGTGATGTAGGCATCAATAATCCAATACAGATAATTATTGGAGCCACTGCGGTTGCGAGATTGCCCGGTATCAGCGACGACCAAGTAGGGGTCAGTGTCATATCGCAGAAATGGGGCGATCGCCCTGACGCGATCGGCAATAGTGCGGCGAAACAAGAATCGAGTATCAGGCGTAAAGTCTTCGGTGAATAGCATTCGCCAGTCTTTTAGGTGTTTGGCAAACAGCAACCGTCGCCAATAGGCACCAATCGAAATCCCCCCGTTGCCGTCATAGGTGTTGTAGACGTTATCGCTTCCGCTGGGAAAGTCTAGCTCTCGCACACGGGTGCGGGTCATGACATAGTTATCTGTCATCTCCCCGTAATAGATGCGGGGTTGTCCGACGGGAATACTTTCTTGGATGGCGTCGTTACTTGCCACATGTTCAATGCCGCGAATGAAGTAGTCGGGCAGCCCCCCTGGACCTGCCGTATTCACCGGACTCATCGTAAAGCCGTACCCGTGAGTATAGATGAGGTGGCGGTTGACCCAGGTTTTTGCCTCTTCAGGAACGGCACTATAGTCTAGCTCTCGGGCTGCAATTAAGACCTGTCGCCGCTCGGGTTCGCTGTCGGCAGATGATTTTAGGGTATATCGATCAATATCGGCATCGGGAAATTCGTAATACAGTCGGATTCGTTGCAGTTGGCGATTGGTTTCGAGGAGAGGGCGAGTATCCCACAGCCGAATATTGTTGACGGTGAGGTCGTTTTGCTGAAGTTCTTCGTAGGTGAGTGTCGTTTGCGGATTAAATGTTTCAACCTCAATATCGCTTAGGTCAAAGGCGTCGCGGGTTAGAGCAATCGAATGTTCGATGTAGGGGCGTTCTCGCTCCAGTTCATTTGGCTGAACGATGATCCGCTGAACTAGCGCGGGTAAAACCAGTCCGGCGATCGCCGCTGCAAGCACATAGGCGATGAGTGCACTGACAATAGGTCTTAACGGGGGCGCTGACCTAGCCAATGAAGCAGATTCAGACGTTGAGGATACGCGAGTTCGCCCATTTCCCGATCGCCCATTTCCCGATCGCCCATTCGCATCCCCGTTTGATGGCCTCCGATCCCCATAAAACGACTCACGGAACGTCGTTCGTGTCGAGCTGCCACTAGACGGTGAGGAATTATCAAGATTGCGGGTCCGCGACAACACCGATGATGAGAGTCGTCGAGATTTTGGAGAGCGATAGGTGGCGTTCTGATCAGGTGTTAGATCAAGGCTGGATGGTCGAAGGCGATCGCCCGTTTGGGCCAATATGCGGGAGCGTCTCCAAACGATAGCTCGCCAAATTAAAACGACGCCAATAATGAGCGCAGCAACGCTAAGGATGGAATAGGCGGGCAATTGGGCAACGACATTGGTATAGCTCGCACCGAAGGTGACGCCCTGGGGAGAGTAGAGCAGTTCGTAGCGGTCGAGCCAGTAGCTTAATGCCACCGTTAGCATCAGCCCGCCTCCTAGCCCATGGAGATGTCGCTGTTGATCGGGAGAAAATCCTGGAAAGTGCCCTTGGCTCAGACTGTTGCCAGAGAGCAGATAGATTAAGCTAACCGATGCCAATATCCAAATCGCTAGCCCAATTAGCCAAAAATTTAAGACCTCCCAAATGGGCAGTTGAAAGATATAGAAACTAACGTCATTACCAAATAGCGGGTCAGAATTTTCGAAGTCGGTTGGGGAAAGAAACAGCAGAAGTTTATCCCACTGTTCTGACATGACCAGCCCAAACCCGACGCTCATGAGAACGGCGATCGCCCGAAGCAGGAATTGGGGGTAAATCAGCAGCGCGATCGCCGAGGCGATTAATACCCCCAACTGCCACGGCTGATCTTGGAGCGTTTGCCCAATTTGCAGAATAGACGCAGGACGAAAATTTGCAGGAATGGTCGAAGAGGCTTGATAGAGTCTCAGGTTGGGGTGCCAGTGGCTGATGGCGATCTGCCCGTAATAAATCACCATCATGCCCAATATCAGACTCAGCCCAAACGAGAGGGGGAGTAATCGCACAATCCCCATACGAGCGGGTAATGGGGGCGCATTGGCGCTATCGGCAGTTGACCACGCTAACCTGCGGGCGATCGCCTGATTAACCAGCAGCACGCCCGCACTAATGCCAAACCCCACTAAAGCGAGCCCGCCCTGCGTTTGCAGCCGAATCTGAAAGACTCTGAGAAAATCAACCTCCTGAAACCAAAAGCCCTCTGCAAGTAGCGTCGTGGCGATATCAACCAGGGCGATCGCCCCCATGACAATCACAATCCACCGCAGATAGTGAATGCGCTTACGCTCAGACGATGGCTTTGACGACGGCGTGTTTGTGACCATTAGGGATACCCCACTCCATCAACGTATCTCTAGGCTAACGGTTCTCATCATATGGGGGCCGTCGTGCTCTTTGCTCGCTAACTATACTTTTGGTTTGACACGGTCTCCAGATTAAACAGCAAATGGAGCGTTTGCATGGCGTGTCGACGGGCTTCGATGTCTTGTTGAGCCCGGAGCTGCACCATGGGGTCGTGCAAAATCTTGTTGACAATGCCGCGAGTCAGCGCTTCGATAATTTCTTGATGCTTTTCGGCAAACTCAGAACCCAAGCGAGAAAGCGCCTTCTCTAGTTCTTGTTCTCGAATGGTTTCGACCTTATCGCGCAGGCTGCTGATCGTAGACACGGTTTCGAGCGATCGCCACCAGACTTCAAAGGCGTCAACCTCTTCTTCGAGCAGCTCTTCGGCTTCCATTGCCATCTGCCGACGACTTTCTTGATTTTGAGCCACAACAGCCTTGAGATCATCTACATTAAACGACTGCACATGATCTAAATCATTGGCATCAGCATCGACGTTGCGCGGTACAGCAATGTCACAAATCATCAA
>DBGGTD010000202.1:0-2814 GCA_051162585.1 Elainellaceae cyanobacterium | reverse complement strand
ATCCTGTGTTGCCTCCTCGCAACGCTTGGGATGTGTGGCAGCTTGCAAAAGCTGTTAGACCTAATACGCTATTAACGCTGCCTCACACATTTTCGACGGTTGGGCAAGTATTGCGAGCGTATGGGTTATACCATGACCAGCGGTTGAAAACGTTTTTGGATCTTCAGCTTAAGCTCTATTCTCAAGTCGATGCTGATGAAACAGCTCTTCTCTACGCGGCTACCGCACTCGGAGTTTCTCAAGCGCCACAAGGGCTTTATCATTTGCAGGGCAGTATGCAAGTACTGAGCGATCGCCTCGTTCAATCGTTAGAGCGAGATGGAGGGCAACTGCTAATGCAACATGCTGTCGAGCATATCTACGCTGACGATCGTCGGGCTAGAGCGGTTGAAATTCGCAATCAAAAAACGGGCCAGGCTTGGACCGAACCCGCTGACTATATCGTTTCAAATGTCACCGTTCAGAACGTAGTCAAACTTTTGGGGAATCAAACTCCGCCAGGATATAAGAGGAGGGTGGACAAGTTACCCACACCGTCAGGCGCATTTGCGATTTATCTGGGCGTTGATCGAAGCGCTATACCAGACGAGTGCCCGCCCCATCTGCAATTTTTATACGACTACGAAGGTGCTATTGCCGAAAATAATTCTCTATTTGTGTCAGTCAGCCATCCAGGAGATGGACGGGCTCCTGATGGGCAAGCCACAATCATTGCTTCTTCCTTTACCGATCCTGGAATGTGGTGGGCGTGTGATGACGACGATTATCGTTTACTCAAGCGGAAATACACTCAGGAGGCGATCGCCCGACTAGGCACATTTTTCAACCTGTCAGGTGACCTTATCATTTGTCAGGAAGCTGCCACCCCTCGAACCTTCGCCCGATTTACCGCTCGGGATCGCGGAGCAGTCGGCGGGCTGGGACAACGGATTCTTACATTCGGCCCCTTCGGATTCGCAAATCGCACCCCTATCAATCGGCTGTGGCTAGTCGGGGACTGCACCCATCCGGGAGAAGGAACAGCAGGCGTGAGCTATTCAGCATTAACGACAGTCCGACAAATTGAGGCTTGAGAAAAAGGATGAAGTCAGAGGGCAGAAGGCAGAAGATAAATATCTGCGAGTGCATTGCTTCAGCCATTCGAGTTACCCTAACGTGCGCGTCCTTTTTACGACTAATGCACATCAAGCCAGTGCACGATATGGCTCAATTGACCTTGGTTCAATCTACTGGATAGACACCACATCAGGAACCGATCCATCATCATCTTGATGGTCTACAGACAGCTTTTCCATATGAAACGCACTACCCGTCACCATGAGCGCATACCATTGGCGCGTGAACATCCAGAGTAGCTGCCTAATCCACTGAAAAGCGGGACGAGCAGTGGTCCACAAATCGATTAGCGATCGCTCTAGCCTAGACGTTGTAGCAATTGTGGGCTGCCTAAACATTTGAATGGACTGGGCCGCGAGCGCAACAGGAACTGACTCTGGAATAATCAACGGTTCGTGGGGCAACACTGTATCGATCAAATCTAACGACACTTGATTTTCATGAAGAAGCTCTGCTTGAGCAGAACCAACAAATACACCGAGTGAGGTTGGCAGAGCAATAAATAGAGTAAGCAATAACGTAAAAATGCACCGGGGTGGCATCGAAGGACTCCAACTGGCTTATCGAGATATGACAACAAAAGATAGGTAGAACCGCTGAGCACTCAGCAGAACTTAGCTGCGAACTGACAGTTCGCTAGATACAATAAATGACAATTAAAGGTCAGAGCTAAATTCTCGCAACCTAACCAATGTCAATGAAGCCGTGAAATTCAACCGACTTAAAACACAATTGACCAAATTGCTAAAACTACACCAATCGAGATATGAGCCGACCTAAATATCAGCCCGCAACTCTTGGCGGCCCTTCAGCAGATCGCTCGTCACAACGAGCAATCTTTGACTAACGCTCAACCATAAGGGGATCGAATCACATACTGAAATAACTCGCCAGCAGTCCACTCCCAAACGGTTTTTCAAAAGCTTTATTGCTGGCTTCATTATAATGAATTCTTTAATTTCCATCAAGTGCTTAAGCTTGAAAAATTGGGGAATCTGGGCTAAAGAATTATTTGCTGCCAAAGTTATATGGCTCAATCAGGCTATATACAGTCGATTTGAGCAGTGGTGCAGTCGATAAAATCTAGATAAACAATTGATTATCGCTCTAAAGTGATTTAATGGGATTTGAGTGAAACCGTTTTCAGGAAGGGATTTCCCTCGGCAAACCACAGCTTCTTTCGTCCTTGTTGAGTGATTAGCTGTCAAGTCATGCCTCCTATCAAGCTGAGTCCGTAGGGATATATTGATTTACAAGGTAGTCATGGTTTGATGAATTTTCTTTTCAAGAGTTAAGGGTGCGAATTTTTTAAAGACTTAAAATATTAAAAATTCTGGTGAAATTAATTTAATTACCCCCAACTGCCTGACATTCTTGAGATTTCCTGTGAGCGATCGCCATTATGTTGAGATTGAGTAGCTTTAACTGACAAGTTCGTCTTGCTAGACTAGAGCAAACTCAATACGCGATGCTCCCGTAATTTTGGTTGAGTCATCGTGCCAACCGATGTTAGGGCTTTAATAGTGAGACTTTAATAGTGAGACTTTAATAGTAAGGCTTTAGTATTGATTGGCGAATGTCTGGCATGGGGTGTGGTGCTGTTGCTAGATTGAAAGGCTGCAAAAACTATTGGGAGGTTCCGAGTGTCGCAACCAGAACTCACATGTGGTGTGCATTCTTCGGATGATTTGCCCTCCG
>DBGGTD010000201.1:0-4081 GCA_051162585.1 Elainellaceae cyanobacterium | reverse complement strand
CTCTACACACAAACCTGAGCCCGTAGGGCCATAAGGGTTGCTCTCGATGTAGTTAGCTGACCTGTAGTGCACCAATCTGTGATGCAATTTTTGCATTTTGAGTATGCATATTAATCATGCATCGATTTGTTTTGTATTAATTCATACAAATTTATGTGCTTCTTTTTTCATAATGAACAACAAGTCAAATGCATATTCAGTTTATCTGAAAGGTTTATTTGACTTCATTGATTCATTCCCTCACCCACGTTCAACGATTTAACTAAGCTGACGCAAGAGAGAGAATTCCCGTGACTGATGCAGCAACCCAATCCACAAAAAAGCTCAATAAGTTTGAAAAGTTTAAGGCTGAAAAGGATGGTCTGGCCGTCAAACAGGAGCTTGACCATTTTGCCCAGATTGGCTGGGAGGCGATTGATGAAACCGATCGCAACCAACGTTTGAAGTGGCTGGGTGTGTTTTTTCGGCCGGTAACTCCTGGCAAGTTTATGCTGCGAATGCGGATGCCTCATGGGGTGCTAACTAGTCACCAAATGCGGGTGCTAGCCGAAATCGTCCAGCGATATGGCGAAGATGGCAATGCCGACATTACAACCCGGCAAAATCTGCAACTACGGGGCATTCGGATTGAGGATATTCCCGATATTTTTCGACGCTTGAGGGATGCAGACATGACCTCAGTGCAATCCGGGATGGATAATGTCCGTAACATCACAGGCTCTCCGGTTTCAGGGCTAGACGCTAATGAACTTATTGATACTCGTCAATTGGTGAAAGATGTACAAGACATGATCACCAATGCCGGTGAAGGCAACCCAGAATTCACAAATTTGCCGCGTAAGTTCAACATCGCGATTGAAGGCGGGCGGGATAACTCTGTTCATGCCGAGATTAATGACATTGCATTTGTTCCGGCTTATCGAGAGGGTGAACTGGGTTTTAATGTGTTAGTTGGCGGTTTTTTCTCGGCAAAGCGATGTGCAGCGGCCATTCCATTAAATGCATGGGTGCCTCCAAATGAAGACGTCGTTGCACTTTGCCGCGCTATTTTGGAAGTATATCGAGATCAAGGCTTACGCTCCAATCGTCAGAAGTCTCGGCTGATGTGGCTGATTGAAGAATGGGGTATCAACATATTTCGTGCGGAGGTCGAGAAGCAATTTGGACATGAGTTGTTGGCAGCTTCTGATGAGGATGAAATTGACTGGGACAAGCGCGACCATGTGGGGGTATATCGTCAAAAGCAGGCTGGATTAAACTATGTCGGGCTACTGATTCCCATCGGGCGCCTCTATGCTCCCGACATGTTTGAATTGGCTCGATTGGCAGATGTGTACGGGAATAGCGAGATTCGCCTGACGGTCGAACAGAATCTAATCATTCCAAATATTCCAGACTCCCGCTTGAGTGTGTTTCTTGAAGAACCGCTAGTTGCAGAGCGATTCTCAATTAATCCAACACCTCTCGTGCGATCGCTCGTATCCTGCACCGGGTCGCAATTCTGCAATTTTGCTTTGATCGAAACCAAAAATCGTGCTCTAGCGATGGTGAAAGATCTAGAAGCAGAACTTACTATTCCAAAATCCGTGCGGATTCATTGGACAGGGTGTCCTAATTCGTGTGGACAGCCTCAAGTTGCCGAAATTGGTTTACTGGGCACTAAAGCTCGCAAAGATGGCAAAGCAGTTGAAGCGGTTGATATTTACATGGGTGGAAAAGTTGGAAAAGATGCCCAGTTGGGCAACCGTGTGATGAAGGGTATTCCCTGCGATGACTTGAAGCTGGTGTTGAGAGATTTGCTCACTGAGCACTTTGGCGCACTGCCAAAGTAATACTCTCCTGGAGCACTGCCAACGGTGTACTTCATTCGTAAATTTCATTGAGGATAGATTGGCATGAATCAAGGAATTAGTTGGGCTCGGAGGACAGGTCCTCCGAATAACAAGCGAACTCGTGTTTGTAACAGTACAATGATGGGTTGTTTGCTCTAGACCACATCTGCATTAAAGCCTAGAGCTTTTCCTAAGAAGAAGTAGGCTTTCAGAGATAGGGTTTGAGTCGCTCAATCGTTGGCAAACAGGCTCGTTCTTTGAACGCGTCATAGGTTTGTCAAATAGTTTAGTGTGGAAATTTTTGTGTCGTTTTGACCTTAATTTATGGAAGGGAGGGTAGTTGAATGCTCAGAGAAATATGGTCGTTTCATGGTCGGTACAAGATCTTGCACATGACCTGGTTCGCCTTTTTCTTGTCGTTTGTGGTCTGGTTTAACCTGGCACCTCTTGCGACATCAGTAAAAGCAGAATTTGGGTTAGATGAAGCACAAATCCGCACGTTGGCGATTTGTAACGTTGCGCTGACTGTGCCCGCTCGAATTATTATCGGCATGTTGCTCGATCGCTTTGGTCCTCGGATTACCTATTCATGCCTGCTGATCTATGCCGCTATTCCCTGTATTACGTTTAGCATGGCGCAAGACTTTAATCATCTGGTGATTAGCCGTTTGGCGCTCAGCATCGTAGGTGCAGGCTTTGTCATCGGAATTCGAATGGTGGCGGAGTGGTTTCCTCCGAGAGAGATTGGTTTGGCTGAAGGCATCTATGGTGGATGGGGCAACTTTGGCTCTGCTGCGGCTGCCTTTACGCTACCCACTATTGCAGCATTTCTGACGTTTGGTGGCGGAGGAGATGTGCTGAACTGGCGAGTGGCGATCGCCGGAACTGGTATCATTGCTGCTGTGTATGGTGTACTGTATTTCTTTAATGTAGAAGACACACCTGAAGGTCGCACCTATCAGCGTCCGCATAGTTCTCGCGGTATCGAAGTAACCACTGTCCGTGACTTTTGGTTCTTGATGCTCATGAACATTCCGCTGACTGGCGTTCTCATGGTGCTGGCATGGCGACTATCAAAGGTAGGGTTCTTCACTCCGACTGCTTTTTATATCGCATTAGTTTGCTTAGCAGGTCTATATATCTTTCAGGCGTATAACTGCTGGACAGTCAACAAAGATCTACTGCTCGGCAAAAAGCGCTATCCCGCAGAAGACCGCTATCCCTTTTCTCAAGTTGCATTGCTCGAAATGACTTACATCGTCAATTTCGGGTCTGAATTAGCAGTCGTATCGATACTGCCTGCCTTCTTTGAACTGACGTTTGGATTGAGCAAACCCGCTGCAGGCATGATTGCTGCCAGCTATGCATTTATGAACTTGGCAGCCCGTCCAGGGGGTGGACTAATCTCCGATCGCCTTGGGAGCCGCAAAAAAACGATGGCAATTTTGACCCTTTGCATGGGGGTTGGCTACTTGCTGATGAGTAGTGTGGCAACAGGATGGTGGTTGCCTGCAGCAGTGATTTTGACGATGACGTGTTCGTTCTTCGTGCAAGCGGGTGAAGGCTCAACCTTTGCTATGGTGCCTCTGGTCAAGCGACGGATTACTGGACAGGTTGCCGGGAATGTCGGGGCGTATGGAAACGTGGGTGCGGTCGCATATTTGACGCTCTACAGCCTGCTCCCTAGTGGTGATGCGGGTAATGCAATTTTCTTCCAGGTTTTAGGAACAGGAGCAGTCATTGTGTCGTTCTTATGTTTCTTCTTCCTCAGAGAACCCAAAGGCTCGTTTGCTGAACATCATGAGGGCGAAGAAGGCTACACAACTACGCCTGTTGTCCCTGCCTTTGTTGAAGAATAGGGCGATCGCGCATTAGCGACCCAATAGACTTGGGCAATAGTGGGTAACGATATCATGTTGCGATGTCGTTACCCCACAGGTTAGGACTACACCGGGTTCTACTAGTTAAAAAGATCTGCCCCGTGTTGCGTAGATGGGAGCCGCCCTCCCCTAGCACTCTACAGATCTATAAAACACGCTCAACCGTAAGCAAACGCACAGCGTAATATATTGGATTCTGGCACTATGATCTCAAATAACATTGTTGAATCAACTAAAGACTCGATTCATCGTTCAAACCGAACGCTGTGTTATTACTTCAATCCAAGTCGCTACTTGCAAATTATTCGAATGACGGATATTCCGCACTTTCAACGCATAGTATTTCCGCAAGAGCGGCTGTTGTTTGAG
>DBGGTD010000200.1:0-6724 GCA_051162585.1 Elainellaceae cyanobacterium | reverse complement strand
TCCCGATCTAAGTTTGGGAGCCTCTCCTCGATCAGCGGTCGCCTGGTTACAAGCCGCCAAAGCTCATGCTTGGTTAGCCGGGCGCAACTTTGCTACCCCCGATGATATGAAAGCCGTTGCCTTTCCCCTATTACGCCATCGACTCATCCTCAAGCCGGAAGCGCAACTGGATGGGCTTCATGTGGACTCCGTGATTTCGTCATTGTTAAATCAGGTAGCTGTGCCGCGATGATTCCTGCTGCTCGACTGTATGGATTGTTGGTGATTGGCATCGCGATCGCTGGGGTAGTAGCAGCGATTTTGCCATCTTCTATTCAGTTCATCGGTGCGGTGGGTGTTGTCGTGCTGTATGACGGCGTTGTGTTGGCGATCGCCGGGTGGGATGCTCGACGGGTTAGATCCAACAAGGTTAATGTCAGCCGCCTGCCGCTTCAGCGGTTTTCAATTAACCGAGACAATCCGGTTGCCCTTTCTGTCGAAACTAGAACCGCCGCAACCCTTCAAATTCGAGACGGATATCCGAGTGATTTCAGTGTTTCCGTTCCTGTTTTCAAAATCTCGCTGCCTCCATCGAGCGTCAACGACCTGACCTATAAAGTGCACCCAACTCGCAGAGGCGAATTTAAGTGGACCGATATTCACGTCCGCCAGTTGGGGAAATGGGGACTGGCGTGGCATCAGTGGGCAGTGCCCCAGGTTGAAACAGTGAACGTCTATCCCGATTTGGTTGGGTTACGAGAACTGACCGTTCGCCTCACGCTTCAATCGGCAGGCACGATTCGTCAAGCCCGTCGGCGGGGAATTGGCACAGAATTTGCTGAACTGCGAGACTATGCGACAGGTGATGACCCCCGCTTGATTGACTGGAAAGCCACGGCACGACGTAATCGTCCACTCGTTCAAGTGCTCGAACCAGAGCATGAACAAACACTGATGATTTTGCTCGATCGCGGACGATTGATGACGGCTCGCGTACAAGAACTATCCCGATTTGACTGGGGGCTGAATGCCTCTCTATCATTAGCGCTGGCAGGACTTAACCGGGGCGATCGCGTTGGAGTCGGGGTCTTTGATCGCACCCTACATCGGTGGATTCCGCCTGAGCGGGGGCAGCATCACCTTTCTCACCTTATTGAAACGCTCGCGCCCATTCAGCCCGTTTTGCTAGAACCCGACTATTTAGGGGCATTAACGGCTTTAGTCACACAGCAAACCCGTCGAGCATTGGTCGTGGTTATTACAGACATCGTTGATCCAACGGCTTCAGTCGAATTGCTAACGGCCCTCAAACACCTTGTCCCCCGACACTTACCATTTTGTGTGACCTTGCGTGATCCAGAGGTCGATCAGCAAGCCAATTGGCTCAGTAGTGATATCACATCCGTCTATCAGCAAGCCGTTGCTTTAGATCTACTACACCAGCGTCAAGTCGCGTTTGCAGAACTCCGACGCAAAGGAATACTGGTGCTCGATGCGCCCGCCAACCAAATCTCGAATCAACTCGTTGAGCAGTACTTGCAACTCAAAGCGCGCAATCGCCTGTAATTATCGCCTACTATAGCCCTACGGGCTTAGATTTGTGTGTAGAACCCGCGCGCCGCATGGGTTCTACACACGTTTAGCGTCCTAACGCGAGAGCGTAAGCCATACTATCGGATGATATTCCTCAAGTTCTTTCGTCTGAGGGAGGGCAAACTATTTATTTTTTTCTAAGGTGATAAGTAGTTGGCAGATGCATCGAAAGGAGGCTTAACTTGAGTACACAAGAGCCGATTAGACAACCCTTACAGCCTGAAGATATCACGCCTGAAGAGAAGGCAGCTCAGAAAGCTGAGATGGAGAATAATCCCAACCTGACGCTTAATCCGGGCGATCGCGTCCCTGATGAGCCTCAGAGTCTAGAAGAAAAGGCCCATCAAGTTGCAGTAAATGCCCCTGACATCACAGGCGAACACGTTGTTGTGCCGACCTACTTTGTAGTTGAAGATCAGGAGAGCGACGAAAAAGAGGCGTTGCATCACGTCAAGGATGCAGAAGAGATTTCAGATGTGATTCGTCAAGCAAGAACGGATGAAAGTGGCGATCGCAAGTGGTGGTAAACCTCCATGATCGTGATACGCTTGTGCCCTTGATATCTGGTATCAAGGGCAACTTTTCATACAAATGGATGCGACTTTAACAGGTCGATGCTCGACTGGGCGATCGCTTGCAAGGTATTAGAACTAATAGCGAAGTGATTCTACAATTCAATTCCTTTCCTCGCCCGCTAGACTCTCAATGGCTTAAGCAATAGCCACCCCAGAAACAGAGCAAACGCAATCAACAATTGAACTAGATGGGCGATCGAGACAGGCTCTTTGAGCCACACCACAATTGCCCGATCGGCGACTCCAAATAGCCACAACAACGTTGTTATTACCCAAATCCGGGTTTTAAGGCTCGGCTTATCACTATGAAACACTGAATCCTACCTTTAGCGATGGAGCATTTGCATTAGATTCTTAACAACGATGCCGAGACATCTTCTTAGGGCAACGCCCCAATATCTTTTGTTTACAAATGTAATGTGAACAGAAAGTATTGACGAAACATTAGTTAACAAAAGTTGATTCTCTTCTAACAGAAATATGCATTCCATTAACTCTATCTTAAGGAATGTTCTAAGCGACTCACCTCAAATCCATCGCAACCACTGGACGCGCATCAATCGTATCGAATGTAACAGTTCGTCAATGTTATGACTTTTGATAGTTATCTAGACTTCCAAACGTCTTTACAGTGCCCAATGTAATATATGCAACAGTAAAGTTAGTTTGAACGCTGCTGCCACGTCAAATCTCTATGGGCGATCGCCACGATGGCATGATGAGCTGCAAATCGGCGTCAGGAATAGTAATTATGTAAATGGAATGAAGGATAGTGCAATCAACTGTTCGCACTATGAATCAACGCTCCAATGTCAGTGCTGAGTTGCACTTCGATGTTAAATATCCATGATTGAGTATCCATGATGAAACATGAGTGGTGGCACAATGCAGTAATCTATCAAATTTCTCCTTGGAGCTTTAGAGACACAACAGAGAACGGCAAAGGAGATTTGGAAGGAATCATTGAAGAGCTTGATTATGTGGCTGCCTTGGGCGTAGATGCGATTTGGCTCACGCCTATCTTTCAATCTCCGATGAACGATTTGGCATACGACATCACCGACATGCGGAAGATTGATCCCATGTTTGGGACTCTGGAAGACTTTAAGCGGCTGCTCGATATTGCTCATGCCCTCGGGATAAAGGTCATGATTGACCAAGTTTGGAATCATACGTCAGATCAGCATCCTTGGTTTCAAGAAAGCCGTAGTAGTCGAGACAATCCGAAAGCAGATTGGTATGTTTGGGCTGACCCGAAAGACGATGGTTCGCCCCCTAACAACTGGTTATCAGCATTTATGGGCGAAAGCGCATGGCAATGGTCGCCAGAGCGTCAACAGTTTTATTTCTATAATTTCCTCCCGAGCCAGCCTGACTTAAATTGGTATAATCCTGATGTTGTTCAGGCGATTCTTCAGCGAGCAACCTTCTGGCTAGATCTCGGCGTTGATGGGTTTCGCCTCGATGCGCCCAATTTTCTCTTGCATGATCCTCAGCTTCGAGACAACCCCACCCGCCCCGATGATGCTCCGCTTCCAGATGGCGTTGCGCCTGATAATCCGATTGTGCGGCAGTTGTTTAAATACAATTTTTGCCGCCCTGAGATTCTTGAAGCACTCAAACCCGTTCGCGACTTAGTCGATCAATATCCTGATGTCGCAACGCTCGCTGAAGTAACCTTTTGCGAAGATTCGATTCAACTGTCTAGCGAATATGTGGGACCTGGCAAAGCTCATCTTGCCTACAACAGTGCGCTCTTGGTTGATGAACCCATTAGCCCAACGCTGATGAGACGTACGCTAAGAAAGGTTCTTCAATATTTTCCGGAGGGTGGAAACTGCTGGATTGTCGGCAATCACGACTATGGACGATTCAAGTCGTGCTGGACAGGTGCAGATGCAACCGGAAAGCCCTATTCTGAAGAGTTCTATCATCTTGCTGCTGCAATGCTGTTATCGCTGCCCGGCGCGTTCTGCCTCTATCAAGGCGATGAGCTGGGCTTGCCCGAAGCCTCGATTCCAGAAGATATTTCGCCCGAAGAAATCAGAGATCCATTCGGTAAAGCGCTATATCCCGACGTTCCTGGTCGAGACGGATCTCGAACCCCGATGCCCTGGAAAGCGCATGTTGCCCATGCGGGCTTTACGATGGCTCAGTGCTCTTGGCTACCGATTCCTGATACCCATATAGAGCGTGCCGTCGATGTGCAACGTCCCAATCCGCACTCGTTGTTAAACACATGGCGACGGTTAATCCATTGGCGAAAGCATCAATCTGCCCTGGTAGAAGGACGCCATGACTGTGATGTTCTAGATACCGATGATCCGGTGTTTGGGTTTATTCGTAGATCCAAAAACCAGCAGCTATTGTGTTTGTTCAACTTTAGCGATACTCCAATTCGATGCCATCTACCTACCGATAGCAATTGCCAACAAGTTGAGGGGTCAGGATTTGAGACAGACTATGATGCGAAAGCGGTTAAACTCCCAGCGTATGGGGTCTTTTTTGGTAATCTCTCGCCCCGCTGATGAGGGCGATCGCCACCTGCGTCCCCACGACGGGCTTCTCAAGGGCCCTTTCAGCATCTGTAGCTGGGAAGCCAAAATCCAAAATCGAGAATGGGTATTAGTCTTGATTTCCCACCAGCCGCATGAGCGCAAAAATTAACGCCACGCCTGCCAATGCCCCTCCAAGATGGGCGATACGGTTCACGCCATCTTGTAAGCCGACCTGCTGCACCTCATTCAAAACTTGACTGATAACAAACTGTCCTAAAATCAAGACTTCGAGAAGTTTGCGCCAGTTCCAGCTCAGTTTGATTAGGACGCTCACCGCAAATAAGCCAAACACGGCTCCCGATGCGCCCAGTGAGATAATGGGTGCGGGTTGCAAAATCCAACTCAACAGGTTGGCAGCCAATCCGGTAATCAAATAGCTGGCGATAACGCCAAATGCACCCTCTTCTTCTTCAACAATCTTGCCAAAAATGTAGAGCAAAAACAGATTGCCAGATATGTGGGCCCAGTTGGCATGGCAAAACATTGCTGTGATGAACTGATACCAAGCTGGATCTGCCTGATTAAGGTAGAGAAACCCGATTGGCAAACTGAACACATGATCCACAATGAACAGTGCCAAGTTGATTAAGATTAGAATGAAGACCCCGTTGTAGAGGGGCTGAGTTTTAGGTTCAAGCGGCTTGGTTTCAATCATGGGAGTGTCTGAGTATCACGCATATGATGTGACGGGAAAGGTGGTTTCGCTCTAATCTAGCTTTATTGTAGGAGAGCGCCATTCAACCCGTTGTTTTCCGATACCCGACGGTTCAGGACGTTCAAGATTCATGCCTTACGAGCCTTTACATCACAAATATCGTCCCCAAACGTTTGCAGAACTGGTTGGGCAAGCGGCGATCGCCACGACGCTGAGCAGCGCGCTATGCCAACAGCGGATTGCGCCTGCCTATTTGTTTACAGGGCCGCGAGGCACCGGGAAAACATCAAGCGCACGCATTTTAGCCAAGTCACTCAATTGCCTATCTGGAGAGGTGCCCACAGACACTCCCTGCGGCATATGCGACGTGTGTCGGGCGATCGCGCGAGGCTCAGCGCTGGATGTCATCGAGATTGACGCGGCCAGCAACACAGGCGTTGACAATATTCGCGAACTGATCGAGCGGGCGCAGTTTGCACCGGTGCAGTGTCGATTCAAGGTATATGTGATTGACGAATGCCACATGCTCAGCACGGCGGCCTTTAACGCGCTGCTAAAAACCTTGGAAGAACCGCCTGAGCATGTTGTTTTTGTGTTAGCAACAACCGACCCCCAGCGGGTATTGCCAACGATCATTTCTCGCTGCCAGCGGTTTGACTTTCGCCGTATTCCTCTCACCGATATGGTGCAGCACTTGACCCGCATTGCCGAGAAAGAAAGCATTGATATTGCTGACGAGGCGATTGAATTGGTGGCCCAAATATCTCAAGGCGGGTTGCGAGATGCGGAGAGCTTGCTCGATCAGCTGAGTTTGCTCGACGGACGTATCACCATCGATCGCGTCTGGGATTTAGTGGGTGCCGTGCCTGAACGCGATTTGTTGGAGTTGGTCAAAGCGATCGCCACAGACAGTGGAATTGCCGTCCTCGATTGGGCACGCCATCTCATGAATCGGGGACGAGAACCGCTGATTGTGCTGCAAAATTTGGCGAGTTTTTATCGAGATTTGCTCGTAGCAAAAACGGCGAGCGATCGCCGCGATTTGGTTGCCATTACCGAAACCACCTGGGCAGACATGTGTGAGTTTGCCCAACAGATAGATTTAGTGACGATTTTGGCAGGGCAGCAGCACCTGCGTACGAGCGAAGCGCAGGTCAAACATACGACCCAGCCTCGTTTATGGCTTGAAGTTACGCTGATGGGGCTGCTGCCATCGGCGCTCAATCTGTCGTCATCCGCTACACATCCCAGCTCTATAAATCCCGGCTCACCCCGTCAGGCGACTACATCCCCAACCGCTGGGCGATTGCCTCAGCCCGCATCGCCAACTGGCCATCCAACTGGCCATCCAACCGGCCATCCGA
>DBGGTD010000199.1:0-11416 GCA_051162585.1 Elainellaceae cyanobacterium | reverse complement strand
ATTGGGGTTAACCCGGCTCAAAATCGAAACAGGCCCTTCATCTAATCGGACGCGATCGCCCGCAATTAGAGTAATCGTCCCGGCACCGCCCTCATCGATTGTGTTGGATTGTAGCGATGACCGCTGAATTGAAATCTCCTCTGCTTCTAGACGAATATTGCCAGAATTGCCTGTCCCGCCTCGCTCAAGGCTACTCACCACCGTGACCGAATCAGACAGATCAATGCTGCCTGGCACGCGGATGGTGATATCGCCTCCATCTCCTTGCGATCGCGTCCGAGCTTCGATTCTCGCCTCGTCTTCAGCAATCACCGACGCGGCTTCAATGAGAATGTCACCCGCTCGCCCGATGCCACCCTCTTCTAAACTGCTGCGAACGCGCACATTATCTTGGAATCGCGCCACCCCATCCGCGATGATTGTGACGGTTCCCCCGGTGCCTCGCCCTTCGGTGATGGCTTCGATGACGCTATCGTCGATTAAATCGAATGTTCCAGCTTCGATGCGAATATTGCCAGCATCAGCGCCGCGATCTAGAACCGAACTTTGGATTAACACATCATCCTCAAACGAGGCTCGCACCGGAGCAATAATCGCAATGCTACCGCCATTGCCTTGCCCCTCTGCCCCCGTCCGGATTTCGCCGTCATCGAGAATTTCGACAACCGGAGCCTCGATGCGAATGTCACCGCCGTTGCCCGTCCCATTACCATTCACGCGACTGAGAATCACGCTGCTCCGGTTCCGCTGTTCGCCCTCGATGAGAACGCGGTCGGCTGCCGTAACCATCACGCTGCCCGAATTTCCCTGCCCTCGCGTGTTTGACTGGAGCTGTCCTCCATTGGTTAGCTCGACCGTTTCGGCTCCGATCACAATATCTCCAGCCCGACCGATTCCATCTTTCTCAATGCTGGTGATAATCGCGCTGCTCGCCGCACTCGGGATATTCTCTGGAGAGACGCCATCCACAATCACTGCATTGCGAGCATCCACATTGACATTTCCAGAAAGCCCTTGGGCATTGTTTTCGAGTCTGACTTGCAACTGCGCGCCTTGGGTGATGAATAACGATCCTGTGGTGATAACAATCCCGCCGCTTGTAATCGCTGGATTTCGCAGTTCAACGGGTGCTGCCAGAATGCGATTCTCGATTCCCGTCCGCTGATCGGCACCCTGTCCGATCGCCCCGTCAAACGATACGGTATCTTGAGCTGTGATTGTAATGCGTCCTGCATTGGCCAGCCCAGCCGTGTTGGCTTGAATTTGAGCCCCGTTGGTTGCAGAGAATGATCCGGTTTGGAGAGTGATATCTCCACCCTGTCCGATTCCCGTGGTGTTGCTGATCAGAAAACTCCTGTCGAGGGCAATCAAGCCGTCTGCCAATAGGAGAATATCACCTGCGTTCCCCGTCCCTGAGGATTCATCGATGCGATCGCCCACGTTCAGACCTTCGCGTGCGGCCACGATGACGGTTCCCCCGTTGCCCGCAAACCCGTTCAAACCATCATCGGTGCGAATCGAATCAACCTCAATCGTGCCCCCCGGCAGCGTTGGGTCAGCTTGATACTGATTGGTGAGAAACACCAGCCCATTGGGAGCTTCCATGTTGACTGAATCAATGGTGATATCCGCCGACGTGCGAGTTGGGCTGAGCGGATCGGCGGGTGCTAACTCTTCTACGCTCCCTGAGACGCCAATTGGAAGGGCGATCGCTTCTGGATTGACTCCAGCACGAATGTCTAGGGTCGGCTGAGTGCGTCCATCAATCGCGACGGTGGTAATGCCATCAGACAGGGTGACGGTTTCTGCGATCGCGTCAATGCCTTCCACGGCTGCTGCATCGGTTCCTGTGATCACCACTGAGCCAATCTCGACCGCGCCGCCTGCAAAAATGTGCAGCGACGTGCCGCGATAGGTATCAAACTCAACATCACCCCCCGCTCGAATAATCGGGTCAATCGGACTCCACAAATCACCGGGGATGCCGTCGGCCTGCTCCACTCGAAAGTCGCCACCGCTCCAATAGTGAGCATCTCCAATCACGGGATTGGGCGATCGCAAGATTAAATCTGCTCCGGCGACCAGTCGGCTGTCGGGGTGATTGAGCGCGACGATGTCCAACCGTTGATTGCCCTGGAGCCTCATCGTCTGCCCCGCCGTGGCAATGAATGGTGCAAACGCATGATCTCGGATACGCAAATCGTCTGCTAACAGGGTTAGATGTCTGCCTGCCTGGAGCTGTCCGTGCAGGTCAAGCTGCTGAGCTACCAGGGTTAAATCTTGCCCGACTTGAAGAGTGCCAGCAGTGGCGATCGCCCCCGTATCAGTGCCATGCTGCAAGCCAATTGGCACATTCACCGTCAGCAGCGGGGCCGCTTGAGGAGTACTGGCGCTAAACTCGCGGCCATCTGGAAATGTAAACCGATCGGCAGTGCTAGCGACAAACGACCCGCGAATATCGAGACGCGCATCCGGACCAAACACAATCCCGTTGGGATTGATCAGAAACAAATTTGCCATCCCATCCACGCCGAGGGTTCCCAAAATCTCAGACGAACTGTTGCCCGTCACTCGGCTGAGAATCGCCTCGATGCCTGCCGGATTCGCAAAGTAAACCGCTACCCCATCGGGCACATCAAAATCTTGAAAGCTATGGAAAAGGTTTGAGCCACGAGATGCTCCCCCTTCAATTCGAAGTTGGTTGGGTCGAATCTGCTGAATATCAGATCGATCGGACCCTAAAGTGTCATCAGGAATGGGACGGGCGATCGCCGACAAAAAGCATCCTGAGCTGAGTATCAATCCAACTGAGAATCCTATCCCGGCTGCTGATAAGCATTTTTGAGGTAGACCCCTGATTAACAATTCTTGCCCCTCTGCAACAAATTAACCTCTGCAACAAATTAACCGCATTGAATCGGCGCAATTTTGAATGGTATAGCCTTATGCCCTCGCGTCAGGACACCGAACGCGGACAAGATTAGTATCGGTTTAAATTTGAGAAATATATTTGGAGTTAATCAGATGTAACACCTACTTAAACGAGGACGAGACAGATGATGGATTGAAATCACTGCCTCATTAAGCCTCTGCAATCCAAAATGGGATAACGTGATTGAGCTTAACTGGATGCGCTTGTGTAAAAGCGGAGAGCAAACCGCCAAAACAGCTTTGAGATATAAAGCAGGGCGATCGCCAACGCCAGCGCCCCAATCATCCATCCCACGTCTCCGCGATGAAGCAATGCCTGCGCCGGAATTGTCGTCAGAAACGCCACGGGCACCACAAACGTGAAAAAAAAGCGATACGCCACCGGATACGCCGCAATGGGGAAACGCCCCGCTTCGAGCAAGCCCCGCAGCACCTCAGTCACGTTATAAATTTTCACAAACCAAATGCTGGTCGCACCTAGCATAAACCACAGGCTGTAAAGACTCAAGAACCCGCACAGCACCGGGAGAATCGCAGCCAGATAATTCGTCAATCCGAGTCCGAGCTTGCTTCCGGCATAGCCAACTAGAGTCGCGCCAAAAAACAAATCTGACGATCCCCACGGTGAGACGGTGCGCGTCGATAGCCAAAATTGAGAACTAATCGGCTTCAGCAAGACAAAATCTAAGGTGCCTTCTTGAACCTGACGCACGATTTGATTGAGATTAGGTGCCAAAAACGTCGCGGAAAATCCTTGCAGTAGCGTAAATACGCCTAAGACGACGAGTGCCTCTTCCCACGACCAATCTTGAAACGTGTAATTAGTGCGGTAGAAGAGAAATAACCCAAACAGGCTACCCGCCAAGTTTGCGAGGCTTGTTAGTGCAGCGATTAAAAAGTTGAGACGGTATTCTAGCTCAGCGGCGATCGCCGCTCCCCAAAACAGCTTTAAGACCTTTAAATATCGTCCCATTTGAAGGTGAATTACTGGTGCTCAGTCTGCCTAAGTGAACGATACGCCTCAATGGTCACTACCGACAAGAAGGGGAGTGTCCACAAAAAACTCATAAACGGGCAGCGCACCGATAAGGAATGCATCGCCATGCCGAGGCTTACCGATTGCCCAACGGGAGTGGTGAGAAATTCCACAAATTCTAATACCCGCAATAAGCCAAGGAGGAATACCATGATGCGCCCTCAACGGTTTGATTTCAGTTCAAACATCACTATTGCGCCCTTTCACTATAGTGGATGCTCTAGCGTATCAGCGGTTGATTACCGATTTTGTCAATGTTGTAACCGAAAGTATTTATCAATCTTAACCAAAAACCATCTGGGATTGCTATACGCGGATTTGACTCTGCCGTTTGACTAGGCACCCATGCCTGAATAGTGCTTAAGCCCTTTGCGCCAGAGCCACCGATTGAGAATAAAGAAAACTCCCGTCCATCCAATCATGGTGACGAAGATCCGTGGGATATCGACGGGGATGCCCACCAGCAAACTCGCTGGATAATAAATCAAATAGGGGAACGGCAGCCAAACCACGACTTGGCGAACCGCTTCAGGAAAAGTGTCGAGGGGGGCAATCAGGCCAGAGAGAAACAGATAAAACAGAAACCAGAAACTCTCAATCGCGCTAGCTCGTTCTGTCCAGAAGGCAAACATAGCAAAGGTATATTGCATCACAAATCGCAGCGTGAACGCCATCATCAAAATCACCAGGGCGATCGCCACGTCTGCCAAATCAGGCAGCCATGCAGCTCGGGGATAGACCCAAAAAAACAAGCCCACTACTAAAAACACAAACGGCATGCGAGCAAAGCGTTCAGCAACGTGAGACGCAAAATGATGCCAACCCGGATCGAGCGGTTGCAACAGTTTGGGAGACAGCTTTCCTTCTACAATTTGGCGCTCAAATTCCCAAATCACCCATACGACGCTAAATTGCCGCACAAAAAATACCGCAATGAAATAGCGAATAAAGTCTAGCGACGTCAACCCAAATTGCCCACCTTCAGCCGCTTTTGCCCAAATGCCCATGAGAATGAGCGGCAGACTGCCAGAGAGCACCCAAAACAGCAATTCTGCTCGATATTCGATCATATAGGCGTAGTAAACCGTAATCAGAGTTTTAGCAGTGCGAATCATGCCTCACTCCCGACGGTTCCGGCTCGAAACACCCGTCCGATGACTTCCTCCACGGGAGGATCGGTGATGGTCATATCTAGCACCTTGAGATTGGCAAGAATGCGGGCGATCGCCTCCGTCAGTTCATCTCGGCGGACAATAAATCGAGCCACACATCCCTCCAAGGCTTCTAATTCGCCATAGACACTCAGATCATCTGGCGCACAGCCTTCTGCCAGCTCTACTTTGACTTCTCGATAGGGCGCAAAGCGTTCGAGTAACTGATCCAGATTGCCGTCATAGATCAGTTGACCTTGATAAATGAGCAACACCCGTTTGCACAGAGCGGTGATGTCTGCCATATAGTGACTCGTCAGCAGAATCGTTGCCTGATAGCGCTGGTTATATTCCCGCAAAAATTCTCGCACGCTCACCTGAGCATTCACATCAAGACCCAAGGTCGGTTCATCGAGAAACAGCACCTTCGGACGATGCACGAGCGCGGCGAGCAGTTCTGCTTTCATGCGTTCTCCGAGCGAGAGCTTGCGAACGGGTTGAGTGAGTTTGCTCTCCAAGGTGAGCATGTCTGCTAATTCTCCAACGCGTCCCCGAAATTCTTTATCCGAGATGCCGTAAATGGCGGCATTAATTCGCAACGAGTCTAGAGTCGGCAAGTCCCAAATGAGCTGCTGCTTTTGCCCCATCACGAGGGTGATATTTTTCAAAAACTCAGGCTCTCGCTGGAATGGCGTGTGCCCAACGACATTGACCTGCCCTCTCGATGGATGGATCAACCCCGTCAGCATTTTAAGCGTGGTGGTTTTTCCTGCCCCGTTTGGTCCCAAAAACCCCACCACTTCTCCTGTGGCGATGCTGAAGGTCACGTCCTTGACGGCTTCGACCTGTCGGTAGGTGCGGCGAAAAAAGTGCGTCAGTGTACCCTTAAGCCCTGGCTCTTTGACAGCGACCGGATAGACTTTGCTCAGATGATCAACCGAAATAATCGGCATAGATGCCGTTCCTATGGTGTGAAATGCACATCCTTATCGTAGCGGGATCGGCAGCCAGATTGCGGAGCGATCGCATCTCTACAGTTATCTCTGCAATTAGCGTTTGCATCCCTGCCATTAACGCTGTAGCTCCGCAATTAACGCTGTAGCTCCGCAATTAACATCGCAGTTCTGCCATTAACATCGCAGTTCTGCCATTAACGTTGTAGCTCCGCAATTAACGTTCGTAGCCTGTAACGAACGATTACAGTCTCAAACCAGTCGGCGCAGGCCGACTTTGCTTGTCTAGGCGCGGTTTCCTCTTCAAGAAGCCGCAAGCGTCTATAACCGCCAGCCTTCGAATCTTTTGTCAGTCAATCAGGGCGATCGCACATTTACATGCATCAATAGATTTTAATAATGATAACCATTGGTTTTAAACCTTCAATTTGATTCAGAGTCGTTCGATCAAATTTAATTTATTCAAATTAAACGGCACTGATAAATTTGATTAATAGAAAACTTATCTTAAAAAAGGAATTCGAACGTTAATTTCTATGATCAATATTAGAAAAACTAAGCATAGTAGACTTGATTTTCTAATAATCGGCATTGAAATATGAAAGGCTTCCTTAAAGATAAATATTTATTTTCAATGACGAGTGAAAAATTCAAATCCACCCTAGGGTGAAAACTATAAGTGCTTTGCCACACAATTAAAATTGCGTATTAATCACCTGTAGAGGTTTATAGCTGTATATCTGGCGCGAAATGTCCGGTGCGAAATATAGAGAACCTTCAGGAAGATTTGTATAAGAATTGACTGTCCGAAATATTTAGAATAGCCATTCCACAACAGAATTTAGACACCTTGCAATCTTTCACTTTATAGAGTTAGGCTCGATCAGGAGAGCGATCTGCTAAACAAAAATGATTAAGTGATAATTAAGCCGTCTTTAATACGAAAAAATCGAATTAGCGCTCTGCCCTCTCTACTAAGAATCAGAGTGTAAGTTTGATAACTGACAGCAGATGACGGTAGTAGATAAGTTTAGTTATTGGGTCTATAAAGGATAGAAAAGCATAGATTTTGATGCATATTATTTTTCTTGTTTAGGACTACACCACTATGACAGTTGCAACACCTCTTCAAACCAAGCCGTTATCCGACGACGACGCTCGCAAAATTCATGCTTACTGGCGTGCCTGTAACTATCTGGCCGTTGGCATGATTTATCTAAGAGACAACCCCCTCCTTAAAGAACCCCTTCAACCCGAGCATGTGAAGCGACGCCTGCTAGGTCACTGGGGTACTAGTCCTGGGCTTAGTTTTCTCTATATTCATCTCAATCGAGTCATTAAAAAATATGACCTCGACATGATCTATATCGCAGGGCCGGGGCACGGTGCGCCTGGGATTCTAGGTCCGGTTTATCTGGAAGGAACCTATTCTGAAATTTATCCAGATAAGAGCGAAGACGAAGAAGGCATGCGGATGTTCTTCAAACAATTCTCGTTTCCAGGGGGCATTGGTAGTCACTGCACACCCGAAACGCCGGGCTCAATCCATGAGGGTGGAGAACTTGGCTACAGCCTTTCCCATGCCTATGGAGCCGTTTACGACAATCCTGACTTAATCGTGAGCTGTGTGGTAGGAGATGGCGAGTCAGAAACAGGTCCACTCGCCACCGCCTGGCACTCCAATAAATTTCTCAACCCGATTCGAGATGGTGCGGTGCTGCCGATTTTGCATCTGAATGGGTACAAAATTGCGAATCCGACAATCTTGGCGCGAGTCAGCCACAAAGAACTGGAAGATCTATTCAAAGGATATGGCTACAAGCCCTATTTTGTTGAAGGAAGTGATCCCGAAACCATGCACCAGAAGATGGCGGCGACGTTAGAAACCGCCATTTCTGAAATTAAGACGATTCAATCAGAAGCCCGCAGTTCAGGCGTGGCAGAGCGTCCACGTTGGCCCATGATTGTCCTGCGATCGCCCAAAGGATGGACTGGCCCAACCGAAGTAGACGGCAAGAAAACCGAAGACTTTTGGCGATCGCACCAAGTCCCTCTCTCTGGCATGCACAACAACCCTGAGCATCTTCAACTGCTAGATACCTGGCTGCGAAGCTACAAGCCAGAAGAGCTGTTTGATGAAAATGGCACGCTGATGCCCGAACTGAAAGCTCTCTCACCAAGCGGGTCGCGTCGGATGGGCGCAAACCCTCACACAAACGGCGGCCTCTTGCGAAAAGATCTAAAGATGCCTGATTTTCACCACTATGCCGTTCCCGTTGACCAGCCCGGAGCCTCCGAAGCCGAAAACACTCGTCCGCTGGGTGACTTTCTGCGAGACGTCATGCGCAACAACATGACCAATTTCCGGCTGTTTGGTCCCGATGAAACGGCATCAAACCGCCTCAGCGCAGTGTATGAAGCCAGCAAGAAAGTCTGGATGGGCGACATTTTGCCAGAAGATTCGAACGGCACCGAAATCGCCACGGATGGACGAGTCATGGAGATGCTGAGCGAGCACACGCTCCAGGGCTGGTTAGAAACCTATCTCTTGACGGGGCGACACGGGTTTTTCCATACCTATGAGGCATTTGCCCACGTCGTCGATTCGATGTTTAATCAGCATGCCAAGTGGCTCGATATCTGTAAGCACGAAGTCCCCTGGCGATCGCCCATTTCCTCGCTCAATATCCTGCTTTCATCGACCGTTTGGCGGCAAGATCACAACGGCTTCAGTCACCAAGACCCAGGCTATGTCGATCTCGTCACCAACAAAAGCCCCGAAGTCGTGCGGGTTTATTTTCCACCCGATGCCAACTGTCTGCTGTCGTGTGCTGACCATTGTCTGAAAAGCAAGAACTATGTAAATGTCATCGTTGCAGACAAGCAAAAGCATCTCCAGTTTTTAAACATGCACGATGCGATTACCCACTGCACCAAAGGCATTGGCATTTGGGAATGGGCGAGTAATGATGACTGCGGTAAAGAGCCGGATATTCCTGACGTGGTGATGGCGAGCTGTGGCGATGTGCCCACGATGGAATCGCTGGCAGCCACAGCCATTCTGCGAGAAGAATTTCCCGAACTCAAAGTGCGGTTTGTGAACGTGGTCGACCTGTTTAAGCTCATGCCAGACACCGAGCACCCGCACGGACTCTCCGACTGGGATTTTGACAGCCTATTTACGACCGACAAGCCCGTTATTTTCAATTTCCACGGCTATCCCTGGCTGATTCACAAGCTGGCCTATCGACGCACCAATCATAAAAACATGCACGTGCGTGGCTATAAAGAAAAGGGCAACATCAATACGCCGCTGGAACTGGCAATCAATAACCAGATTGATCGATTTAACCTAGTCATCGACGTAATTGATCGCGTACCGCAGCTTGGCTCAGCCGCTGCCTATGTGCGCGAACGCATGCGAAATGCCATCATTGACCACCGTAGCTATGCCTACGAAAACGGAATGGATAAGCCGGAAATCGTTAACTGGAAATGGCCTTACTAGGCGATCGCCAGCCCTAGAAGCGCAGCAAGCTAAAACATTGGATTTTCGCAGGTTGGTGTTGAGCATAGCGTTCGCGTCGCGGGCATCTTGCCCGCACTTCCATCGTTCCAGCAGTCTACTTGTGGCTCCTATTCCCACACTCATGTAATGTTTTGAGGCAAAGGCGATGAAGATTGGAGTCTTTAGTACAAAGCCTTACGACAAGCGATTTCTCAATGAGGCGAATCGCCCATATGATCACGAAATGGTGTTTTTTGAGCCTCGGCTGACACCAAACACGGCAATACTAGCAGATGGGTTTCCAGCAATCTGCGCGTTTATTAATGACCAGCTTGATGAACCCACGCTACGGGCGATCGCCTCAACGGGGACTCGACTGATTGCGCTCCGCTCTGCCGGATTCAACAACGTCGATTTGAAAGTCGCCGCAGAGCTAGATATGACCGTTGTGCGGGTGCCTGCCTATTCGCCGTATGCAGTGGCAGAACACGCCGCCGGGCTCATTTTGATGCTCAACCGTAAGCTCTACAAAGCCTACAATCGCGTTCGAGACGATAATTTTTCACTCAGTGGATTGCTCGGCTTTGACCTGCACGGCTCAACGATTGGCATTATAGGCACGGGTAAAATCGGCCAGTGCTTTGCTCAGATCATGAACGGCTTTGGGTGTCATCTACTCGCCTATGATGTATACCAAAATCCCGACTGTTTGGAGTTAGGTGTCAAATATCTCGACCTGCCTGAGGTGTTGGCAAATTCTGATATTGTTTCGTTGCACTGTCCTCTTGTGGAAGACACCTATCACCTCATCAATGATAAAACAATCGAGCATCTCAAGCCTGGAATGATGCTGATTAATACCAGTCGGGGTGGGCTTGTTGATACGTCCGCTGCGATTCGCGCAATTAAGTCTGGCAAAATCGGGTATTTAGGACTCGATGTCTATGAAGAAGAGGCCAATATCTTTTTTGAAGACCTGTCGGACACCGTCATTCAAGATGACACGTTTCAGCTGCTCCAGTCATTTCCCAATGTGGTGATCACAGCGCATCAGGCATTTTTTACTCGCAGTGCGCTGGAGGCGATCGCCCAAACCACCCTTTCGAATATCACTGATTTTGCCGAGGGGCGGCCCTGCCCCAATCAGGTCAAATTCCAGCCCTAAGTGTTTGTAGTCGTTTGTAGCCTTACGAGCTCAAGTTTGTGTGTAGAACCCGCACGCCGTGCGGGTTCTACACGCGTTCAGCGTCCTAACGCGAGAGCGTAAGGCTATCCCTCTCAAGGCCAGCCCTCTCAAGGCCAGATGGAGCAGCGGCGAGACCGCTAAAGAACCACGGATGTTAAACCAGATGAGGCACTGATTGGGTTGCCACCGGGTTTGCCACAGGCGCATACAGCGTGTCTCGCTGTTGAGCAGGTCGCCCCAAGGAGGCGATCGCTCGTCGCAAATCATCAACCTCCATGCAGGTTCCACCCTGGGCACCTGCCATGGTAGTGATGTGTTCTTCCATGAGCGTGCCACCCACGTCGTTACATCCCCACTGGAGTGCCTCGGTCGCGCCCTGAAGCCCCAGTTTCACCCAGCTTGGCTGATGATTGACAATCCAGTTGCCTAAGAAAATCCGCGCGACAGCCGTCAGCAGCAGCGCATCTGAACGCACGGGCTGATCGCGTCCCACGCGACGGCGCAATGGCTTTGGAGCGTCTTGCCCTACAAAGGGCAGCAAAATAAATTCGGTAATGCCGCGATCGCCCCGGTGATGAGCCGCCTGCTGGAGCGATCGCAGGTGCCCTAAATGGCGAATCTGCTGCTCTGAGGTTTCGATATGCCCTGACA
>DBGGTD010000198.1:0-7448 GCA_051162585.1 Elainellaceae cyanobacterium | reverse complement strand
CAGAAAAGCGGCTATTGCTAGATGCAGCCCGTCAGCGTCTCGATAGCGGCCATCACGATTAGGGAAGGGCTCAACTTAGCCTCCCTTAAGCCAGCTTGACTCATAGTAAATCTTTGACCCGGTAGGCAGTATAGAGCGATCGCAAATACCAAATTCGCAGAGCAGGCAGCACAAACTTTTTCAATGGCTGCTTGTATACGGCACAAAGCTGATCAGGCTGGATGTCTCCTACCGCTAGGCGCGCGACGAGTTGACCGCACCACGTCGCTGCAGCAACGCCGTTCCCATGATAGGCAAGGCTGTACAACACAGTAGAATCGTCGGGCACTTGACCAATATGGGGCGTCAATGCCGCAGACGCACAGATAAGCCCGTCCCAGGAATGAGTGATTTCGACGTCTCTCCAAGCAGGAAACATTTCAGCAAAGCGGTGAATCAACCACTGGCGATGGCGATCGCGCTCTTGAAAGGTTCCTCGCGTGCTTCCTCGGCTACCAAACAAACATCGACCCTCTGGAAGCAGCCGATAATAAAACAGTAAATGTCTCGTGTCATAAATAGGAGTCTCTGTGTGCCAGCCCTGATCGTGTCGTTCAGTTTGGGTAAGCGGGCGGGTCACGATAATACTAGACAAGATCGGCAGCAGGCGATCGCTCAGCCGATGATGGAGTGAGTCTTGAGTATATCCATTCGTGGCGATAATGACATGACGCGCATTTAGCGTGCCGCCGGGGGTATGCAGCTGATGCCATGCCGACGTTTTTTCCCACACATCAACGGGGCTTCGAGCATATATCACCCCTCCCCGTCGGTGTACCGCCGCTGCCAGTCCTAAACTATACTTCAACGGGTTCAAGCCAAAACCTACACCGACGCGAAGTGCAGCATGAGCATCAATGCTCTGAAAGCCCTGGTCAGCTAAATCGCTTCGTGACCAAAGTTCACACGGATATTCGGCGACATTGGTCAGAAACTCATACTCATCTTCGAGCATCTGACATCGAGATTGACGATGAGCAACCCGAATTTCTCCAGCCCCCTGAGCCTCGATGTCGATATTTTCTTGACTAGCAAGGGATTGAACCAACTCAGTAGCTTGTCGTTGAGCCTGGTAAAACCGTCGAGTTTCGGTGTGACCAAATTTCTGAAGCAGTTCAGGGCCTGACAGCTTCGTTGACCCGACACAACAAAATCCTCCGTTGCGCCCTGATGCCCCCCATCCTGGATGCCCCGCCTCAATCACCCGAACATCAGCGCCATATTCTCGAACCAAGTGTAGGGCAGCCGTTAGTCCGGTAATTCCAGATCCGATAATGGCAATGTCACAGGTGTCAGTTCCGCGTAAGGGAGCGAAGCCTTCATCCAACGAGTCAATGGTAGATTGCCAATAGCTGTCGGTTGGATGAGTTCGATCATAGACATCAGATGCGTAGAGAGAAGGCATTACATGTACGAGATATTCCGTAGAAAGTTGACAAAGGCGAGAAACCAATCATCTCAGGGAATGCACTTCATGATATCTCACGCAAAAAAATCGCCTCCAGATTGAATTCAGAGATTGCAACAATTCGCACATCAAGTACAGAAATGGTGGTGTAGAGCGCAGCTGCGCCTACACCACCGGACTCAACTCAATCCGCGCACGTCATCGATAAGATAAGGCGATGATGCAACAGTAATACTTTCTAAACGCTCTATGCGTGAAGAAGGCGACGGCGAGACAGCACAAGTGCGCTTGCAATCAAGCCAAGACCTGCTAACGTAGCGGGTTCTGGGACATCTGCTGTTTCCGCTGCCGATCCAACAATTTTCCAGTCGGGTCCGTTGTAGGAACTATCACTCGTGACCCGTAACCCCGAAATGAAACTCGTTACTCCAAAATCACTTAAGCCAATGCCAATCGAACTGACTTTCTGGGCTCCGCTGATTTCCATAGTGTCGATACTATAGCCAGCGTAACTCCATGTGCTAGAACTGCCTAGTTGGAGTAAACCACCAACAAGGTTGCCTTCGCTATCGAGTGCCTGGATATCGAGTTTACTGTTCATACCCCGCTCCCAGACAAACACATTATCAACAAGCTGGTCAAAAAATACGTCAATCACAAAATTCCCCTGATCTTCGGTATCAATGATGCTGTTGAGATTGAGGGTATTGAGCGCTGTGACAGCTCCAGCATTATCGACGCGCTCTTGCTTAAGTCCACCCGTGACCCGATCTCCTTTATCGGCACTCGCAGCGCCCGTATTGCCTTCTGTCCAGAGGTCGTTGCTGATAATAGCTGCTCGGCTAACCAGCGCAAAATTATTGATAATCGAGCCGTCTCCTAACGTGACAGAGTCTAAGATAATGTCTCCTTTAGGGTCATGTCCTGTGAACTGAGTCGTAAACGAAAATGCTTGGGCTGGTGCACTAACTAGTGTCACACAACCACTTGCAATCAGCCCTGCACAGGCTGCAATGGTTTTAACCTTCATTAATTTCTCCTCAATTGATGATGAGTACGTCAAATTCTGGCTTCAGCTTCTGGCTTCAGCATGAAAACATTGCGTCGGAGGCTAATGATGCAATCGATAGGGGCAGTTGATAGGGGCAGTTCATAGGGGCAGATGTGGAGTTGATTTAAAGGATGTCGTGGCGATGTAAAAAACGGCACCTTAAATAACCAGTCAAGACTCAATCGAGATCTGCCTAATAGGGGGATTAGTTTCTATCATGCGCAGGAATATTAGAGTCCGTATCAGCCGCGAAAACCCCTTCATCAAATCTTTTTCAAGCTATTGCTCAGAGCAAGTCCGAGCCCCAAACATTCGGAAAACCAAGCATTTGACGGTCTACGTAATTTTGATTAGTTAAGACAATATTTAATGTAAAATCTGGTCAGATTTTGCGCGTTTTACTGAACTCAGCATGCTGCATTTCATCGACCATCTGCTTGCTGCGGCGCAGATATGTCATGAATAACAGGATTGAAAATCCGACCGTGACAAGCCCTAGAATGCTGTTTGAGAAGGTGTTATAGAGGCCGTGGAGGGTGGCAGCGATCGCCACGCCAATGAAGATAATGGCACCTTGCCGTGAGGGATTGATCGCCGCTAATCCTATAAAATATCCGACAATGCCGGCTAAGATGGCGTGAAATAAGGGGAGTGACACAAAGCGAACCGTGTTGACAATCACATAGGTGCCTGGGCTTAAGTCTCCTCGTTCAAGCCCTAGAGCATAAAACAATGAATAGGCGGCCCCCTCCGCAATCGAAAACCCTAACCCCGACATGGCTCCATAGAATGCTGCCGTAAGTGGGTCATGGAGTTTTCCAGGTCGGAGTAAAAACAGATAAACTGGAATCCCCTTACACAGCTCTTCTAAGAGACCGACTCCAAAAATAAATCCGATGAGTCGTTGAATAAACCCTGCATCGATTGCTGCATAGAGCGGACTTAGGACGGGCACCTGTTGAAATACAACGAGCAGCGGAATTCCGATAAACGCTGTAAATGCAACGCATTTGAGCGTATCACCCCACGAAACTTGGACGGGTTTAATCAGGTTGAATAATACGACCCCCCAGATAGAGGCGTAGTAAATTCCTAAGAGCCATGCAATGCGTCCAACATTGGTTCCGTCATTGATGAGATTGACAATCAGAGGAAACAGACCGAGGAACAGCAAAAGTTTGACGGTTGGATGGCGATATAACTCTGATTTGAGAACGTCTCGGTAGGGAAAAACGCTAGAAAATTGAAAGGTCTTTAAAGTTTGCAGAAAATGGGGGGGAGGAGGACTTGATTGAGACCGCTCCACGCGAACTAATTTTGAGGAGGATGCGGGTACAAATTCTTGATACCAAGAAACCGCGTGTTCTCCGGTCTGCTGCCCATAGACTTTGACTGACTGAATTGAAGCAAGCTTGATGTGTTCAATCTGTCGACGAACAAACTTAAGGTAAGCATCTTGGTCGAGGTATCGATCGGACGAGAGCAGAACATGCAAACACCCTTCTCGTCGATGAACTTTAACCGTAACGCCTCGCGGTTGTAAGATCCGATTGAGCAATGAGGCGATCGCCGTGGGATCACCATTTTTGGCGCGTTCGACGAGTTCCGACTGAGTCATGATTGGTGCATGACGGGAATTTCAGGGACGAATACTAACTGCCGTATGGCTTGCTATGAGTACTTTTAGCGCGCTATAGTTAACCGTCTAAGTGATTCATGCTCCAATGAGCGCTTTAAATCGGAGGAAAACCATCGAAGGGGACCGAGTCAGCGCCATCAGGTAAGGCAGACCGCGACGAAGGAGATACGTCTAGTTGCCTAGAAGGATTAGACAGATGTGACCAAAGCGAATAGCCGATCATGCCAAACAGCCATCCTGCAACGATAAATAAAATCAGGATAAATACAATCCGATTAGGCGTCGTTGAGTCTTGTTCTGATTGAGAGGCGCGCAGGGCCTCGCCATCGTCACCTTCGTTCTCAATTGTCTCACCCCAAGATTCATCCAGCGATGTTGTCGCTGGCCGGGCATCGTCTTCAACGTCAGTAGTGCCATATTCGGCTTGCGCGTCTCCGATGACAATGTCATCCAATTCTTTGACGGTTTTTGGCAATTCAGGCGCATCGATATCAGGCTCTGCGGCATCAGTAATCGATAGAGCAGACTGAGAGTAACCAGTAGTTCTTGATTCGTCTGTTAACAGATTGTCGATGAACTGGTCATCGCTCAATAAATCGTCAAGTTCTTCATGTTGGTGGGCAGTAGGGGGATGTGATAAGAGCGTTTCGTCGGGTTTATCGTCGTCATCCAGTTGGTCTAAGTCAAACTCATCATTCTCATCTTGGATTACGTTTGGCTGACTGGAAACAGAAGCCACCTCGTTGGAGGACGAAGGGCCTAAACCAATTGGGGGCTCATCGTCTGGTTGAAGGAGTGTCGGTGAAGCAGTAATAGGAGGGCGGGGAGGTGGAGGCGGCATCCCCATCGGACGCTTGGGCGGCGGCGGCGCAACCGATCTAGGAACTGAGGTTGCGGCTCCTGGCACTGGTTGGGATGGAGTAGACGACGATGGACCCATCTCAAGGCGCTGTGTCCAGTCGGGCTGATTTGCACCGGTTTGCTGCCCGGAGATGTGAACGGATCGAATCGAATCGATATTAAGCTGGTTGAGCCCGTTCTTAACAAAATTGGTCAGTACCTGCCGATTAGGCGTTTGAGCAGCCTCAAGCAAGACTTGGAGGCGATCGCCCTGGGCATGAACGTTGGCAACAATCCCCTTGGGTTTCAAGGAGTGATTCATGAGAGCAGCGATCGCCTGAGGATTACCCTGCTTTGCCAGTTCCAGGAGGTTTGGCTTTGTCATAGTCCATCAAAAAATAGCCGTACAAATATGCTACCCACAATAATGGCGGACAGTTGCGGCGGGGATGCCAATCATCTGACACACAGCTCGCGATTCTGCCCATCACAAGATTTCCAATGTTTTACTCTTATTTTGCATGATTAGGACATCGTGATTCATGAATGTTGACAATACTGAGCGATCAATCGAGCAACCGTACGCCCGGTATGCATACACTCATAAGACTAGCAGAGCAAGAACGCCACCCACGAATAATTACTATACCCAGTTGACTGACACGTATGACAATTGTATTGCTATGATTTGCTTGATTTAGTGGTGTGGTAACTGATTGAAACTGACCTGTTTGAGCGTGGCATTGAGGCATTTGATAAGACGTCTGTGAGGTGTTATAATTTCGTGAAAGTTTCAATATTGGGATGAATTCCTGATTCTGATGTAATCAATTAAGGTTATTGAAACCACTAAGATAAAACGTAATTGGTCAGAAAAACTTAGCCGGACAGAACGCTAGATCTCCTTCTTGGCTGCTATCCACAGAGAATCACGATATTTTCTTCTGGAAAACCCTTTCACAGAACCTTCGCGTGTATGACAAGCCACGGGATATTTTTATGGGGAAATCAATTGCATTTCAAAGTTGTCGTATTTGACTCGGCGATCGCTATACAAAGGGTTAACAGAACTATTGCACGCTAATCAATTCGCTATTGCTAGAAAGGATAATTCACCGCAACTCAACGTTACAGAGGCGCTCTTATATTATCCTTACTTTTCCTTGTTAATTTAGATACATCACGAAACTCCTAGGATTCTGCGATCCCTGTTTTAGATGTCGCGCTGCGATCGCACCTGTAATGCTATTTATGAATCATGACCTTATATGAATGAGATCGTTCTTCCATCGGGCAGCGAGGTGTTGGGTATGGTTTCAAAAGCTATCGCCATCAGAGATGTCCCTCGACTTAATTTCAGTCAGCCCAGGTTTTGTTTTGGGCAAGAGATTGTGACCAAAGACGGTCGCGTTGGATATGTAACCGGGCTTAATTATGTTCCTGAAGAGCAAGCCTGGCACTATGAGTTATATTCCGCAAATCCAAAGAGCCCAAGCTTTATCGAGGAGTGGTGGTTCCCTGAAGATGATTTGCATCCCCATTTCTGCTAAAGATTAGCGATATTTGTCTAATAGCGATCGCTCTCCGAGGATGATCCACAGAGGCTTATCTCCTATAAGTAGCGTTTTGTTGCCATGAATCCCTTGCAATCTCGCTAGATATAGGTATGATAATAGCTGTATGTTCGGCAGATGCGATCGCATCACTACACGATAGTTTTCCTATTGAGAGCTATGCGGGCGATCGCATTGCAAATCATGATCCCTAAATATTGAGCGATTGCAAAGCCGAAGCAGTCGCTTTTTCTTTTATGAGTAAACTTTTATAGCCTTACGCTCTCGCGTTAGGACGTTAAACATGTGGTGAGCCCCCGCGTCGCGGGGGCTCACCACACAAACCTGAGTCCGTAGGACCATATGAGTAAACACGCGTTCTATCGGGCGTTGAGCACCGCCATTGGTTAGTCAATCAGGCTTACCCGATACGCAGTAAAATCATACAGAACTTTTGACTTACAATCATGGCAACGACCTAATGTAAGTTATGGTGGTCAGGCCGTTTACGCTGTCTCATTACAATCTAACCTTATGAGTATCGGATATCTCGCTCTCGTTTTACATGCTCATCTTCCGTTTGTTCGCCACCCCGAAAGCGACTATGTCCTTGAAGAAGAGTGGCTATTTGAAGCCATCACCGAAACCTACATTCCACTTTTATTAGTGTTTGAAGGATTAAAGCGAGACGGCATCGACTTTAAAATGACTATGAGCATGACTCCTCCTCTCGTGTCAATGCTCAAAGATCCGCTATTACAAGACCGCTATGACGCCCATCTTGCCATGCTAGAAGAATTGGCGGAGATGGAAATCGAACGAAACGTACATAACGGTCACATCCGCTATCTAGCCGAACACTATGCTAAAGAATTCAATAATGTACGCGATTTATGGGAACGCTATGATCACGACTTG
>DBGGTD010000197.1:0-2438 GCA_051162585.1 Elainellaceae cyanobacterium | reverse complement strand
TTTGATAGAGCCGCCCACCTTATGCAGGTTCTCCACCAAGTGATACCAATCCAAGACCTCCCGCCTCTGAGCCTCTGAGCTCATCTGGTTGATGATGTTCCACACGCCGTCATGCCCATCGCCTAGGGCTGTCAGCGGGACGGCGATGGATTGCTGGTTCACCCACTCCACGAGCGCATCGTTGTCCTGGTAGCTGGCCATCACAACACCCTCGTCGGTCGCCACTGCCTTGTAGTCTTTCCAGACACAGGGCTCTCCCACCACTGTTCTCAGCCGGACTTTCCCGCCATCCACACTGACTTCCTTGAGAGACTCTTCTACTCCAGCGATGGCAAACGAGTGCCTTTGAACCAGGCGCTGCTGGGTCTTGGCGGCCACGTACACACCCGTCAGGTACTTCACATCATCCGCCGCTTGTGCGTAGGACACATTGGCGCTCACCCGTAGGCAGCAGTTCTCCAGGTAGGGACTGATTTGTCGATAGGCCGTGACCCCAAGCTGCTTAGCCTGCTGGTCGGTCACACTCAGCACGCCAAGGGTGCTCTTTAACGCTCTCTCTCGTCCTGTCGTCGTGCCGCTAACTGTGCGGATAAAAAACGCCCGAGTTCCGGGGCCACATGGGCTTGGATCTTCTCCCTCACCGTCAATTCAATGCCTTCGAGTGTCTGCATGGCAGCAGGGTCGCTCTCTTCGTAGAGAAGTTCTGCAATCGCGTCAAGATGGCTCTGCAGTTGAGCCGCTTTGTCTGGAGTCATAGCAGAGTACCTCGGGTTGAGTGCCTCTATCTTCGGTCAAACGTCCACTCACTGCAAACCTGACATGCTCCCTATTCATTTACCCATGAAATTTGGAATCCGGATTTTTTAAGAAGGCTTTGAAGTTTTTCTCTAAACGGATCTAAAGATACAAATCCTTTGATTCTTTCAGAGTCAATTGCCATGTGAGATAAGTTGAAAAAATAAGTGCATTTGGTACATGTTATATCTTTACTAGATATCTCGTGCATCCTTCTTGAAAGTTTTACATCTGCCCCAGTGTCAGAATATGAGTTCTGATTTAGTACGTCTCATCATGGAGGCAGCGCGATCACCTCAACCTGACAACCGGCAAATATCGGCTGAAGGAACGCACGGGCAAGGAGTTGACCAAGGAAAAGCTGTGGCGATCGCTCCAGCAGCACAGTGCTGATCAACCCTCGATGCTGATGTTGGTGACACGGTTAAAGGCGGAGAATATCTCAGTGAGGCTCTATGCCCGTGAGGGGCTAATTGATGGCATCAGCTATGGCATGGAGGACATCGCGTTTCCAGGGTACAAGCTTGGAGCAGCTTATTCTTTCAAAGGCTTGCAACGGCATTTTGGGATAGACTATGCGCCGGAGCAAGATGAGTTGCTGCGACGGGTGAATTTGCTAACGGCTCAGCAGTGTCGGCAATTGGTGAAGCAATCCAAAGATCGCGATTTAGCCCTGATACCTCAGGTGGAAGAAAACTCCACAGTTCAGATGGAATTGGCTCGGAATATTTTGGCGATCGCCCTACAAATCTTTGCCATCAACCACCAAGCTGGAAGAACACAGGAGACCAATGCTGGCGTATGGCGGCTCTCTGGTAAGCGCTACATCTCAAACTATGATTTTGTCTTTCAGGAGTTCTCGCTGGAATCCCTACAAGATGAAGGTTTGAGGATTCGGGGACAGTTTGAAGGAGATACCGTGATAGTGGCTGAAGCTCAGAATATTCAAGCGAACGACGTTGCTGCTTTCCAAGAAATGCGGCGAATTTTGGAAGCCATTCCTCAAACACTCTCTGTGAAACAGGCTGTGCAAGAACTTTGATTCCCCGTGGAGAGAGGTTCAGTATCGCAAGGATTCAGCGATCGCAGATGGTGCCAAGTTCTTGAGTTCTGAGATGAGCTATCGGCAAGACAGCTTAATGAAAGGGAATACGCATACCGTTGTTATAAGTCAACCGTAGTGGAATGGAAGAGTGGGAGGGTGGAGGAGTAATAGGAAGGGGGCGAACCGGGCTGCGATTAGGTGAGCGATACGAACTGCGCCCAGGCCAGCCAACGCTCAGCATTAACCTCTTTTGCCATCCAGCGGAAAGATGACTATACTGAACTGAAACAATCCACCTACTTACCAAAATAGGAAGCTTAGGCGGACACAATTTCACCTATTTACTCCAAAGAAGATCTTAGGCTGATGACGATCATCATTAATGGAGTAAATGTAATTATCATTTGGAATGAGCAATAATCATTATTTACAATGCTTGGATTTGGCATTTTGATGGTGCAAAAATATTGATTAGATACCCTGACTTACTGAGGACTAATCCCAGTAATCCTATAATCATTAAATCAACAGGATTTTTACTATTACTTATTAGCATATAGCAATCCCAGATGGGTTGTGAGCGGTGGAGCGGGCATCG
>DBGGTD010000196.1:0-5842 GCA_051162585.1 Elainellaceae cyanobacterium | reverse complement strand
CCCGCTCTAGCTCACCGTAGCCTGACGACAGCCGTTCTTGGGGATAGTCAGAAATCTGAGGGAGAGTTAGTGACGCCAAGGGCTGTACGGCAGCATCCTCTGCTTGCCCCGGTGATGATCGCGCCGTTGACGATTTGGGCGATCGCGTAGCAGATAGAACATTCGATCGAGCTGACGAGCTACCCGACGTGACCGCCTGCTCGACCATTGAGTTCCAACTTCCGCAAAACGGGCATTTGCCAAAGTATTGGGGAGCCTCTGCGCCACACTGAAAACAAACATACTGGGAGCGAATCTTTGGCATAACTTTACAGCAGACCCTATCATCACGTTCTTGAGATTGCCGACGATCAAATACTGTTAAATACTGTTAAGTAATTCTACAAATAAGATAAATCTTAAGAAACTCTGAAAACCGCTTCGGAAGTGAATCTCAGCATTCCTAAAGCTGTATTTTAGGCTACTATTTTAATGATAAAACACATAAAGTTAACTATCAGAAACCTGGTTTAACGTCTGTTTGTTGATTTTAGGGAGCCTTGACTAAATTGGATAATCACAAGGAAAGAATTCTCGTAGTCGATGATGAAGCGAGCATTCGGCGCATTTTAGAGACTCGCCTTTCAATGATTGGGTATGACGTCGTTACGGCGGCAGACGGGGAAGAAGCCCTTGATACATTTCGCAATTCAGATCCGGATCTGGTCGTCCTTGATGTGATGATGCCCAAGCTAGATGGCTATGGAGTTTGTCAAGAACTCCGCAAAGAGTCAGACGTTCCTATCATTATGCTCACTGCTTTGGGAGATGTCGCCGATCGAATTACAGGCTTAGAGCTTGGCGCAGATGATTACGTAGTCAAGCCATTTTCCCCGAAAGAGCTTGAAGCCCGAATTCGCTCAGTCCTCCGTCGGGTCGATAAGGTTGGCACAACCGGAATTCCAAGTTCTGGCATTATCCAAGTCAGTAGTTTACGCATTGACACAAACAAACGCCAAGTTTATAAGGGGGGTGAGCGGATTCGCCTGACCGGAATGGAATTTAGCCTACTCGAATTGTTAGTCGGTCGATCTGGAGAACCTTTCTCACGATCTGAAATTCTTCAGGAAGTTTGGGGCTATACTCCTGAGCGGCACGTAGATACTCGGGTTGTCGATGTTCATATTTCTCGTCTTCGAGCCAAGCTAGAGGATGATCCGAGTAATCCAGAGCTAATTCTGACCGCTCGCGGAACCGGGTATTTGTTCCAGCGCATCATCGAGCCTGGAGAAAACGAGTAGCGCATTTAATTCCATCGTCAGGGGATACCATCTGATAAGATCTGTTAGGTTTCTATAAGTTTGGTCGATGGGATCAACTCGGGCACGGATTGCAATTGATGCGATGGGGGGAGATCACGCCCCCGATGAGATTGTGGCTGGCGCACTTAGAGCGCGAGAAGAGCTTGATGCAGAGATCATCTTAGTTGGCGATCCTGAACGGGTCGAAGCTTCAGTAAAGCACCATCACCCCTCCGGTGATTTGGAGATTGTTTCTGCTGAAGGGACAATTGAGATGCATGAAGAACCTTTGGTCGGTCTGAAGCGCAAGCCTAAAGCGTCGATCAATGTCGCAATGGATTTGGTTAAGAAGGGGAAGGCTGATGCAGTCGTTTCAGCTGGGCATTCTGGGGCAGCAATGGCATCGGCATTGCTGCGTTTAGGTCGTCTGAAGGGAATCGATCGCCCTGCTATCGGAGCAGTGTTGCCTACGATGGTGGCGGGCAAACCGGTTCTGATCTTGGATGTGGGAGCGAATGTCGATTGTCGCCCTAAGTTTTTAGAGCAGTTTGCGGTTATGGGCAGTGTCTATTCCCATTGTGTGTTGGGTATTCCAGAGCCTAAGGTCGGATTGCTGAATATTGGCGAAGAATCGACGAAGGGCAATGATTTAGCAGTCAGAGTCCATCAGCTTTTGCAGGAAAATCCTCGCGTCTCGTTTATTGGCAATGCTGAAGGTCGAGATGTGTTATCGGGTGCATTCGACGTCGTGGTCTGCGATGGCTTCGTGGGTAATGTGCTGTTAAAGTTTGCGGAGGCCATTGGGGAAGTGCTGCTTCAAATTATGCGAGAAGAGCTTCCTCAAGGGATTCAGGGTCGAATTGGAACGGCAGTCTTAAAGCCAAACCTTCGACGCATCAAGCAGCGAATCGACCATGCCGAGCACGGCGGCGGTCTACTTTTAGGTGTTGCAGGGATTTGCATCATTAGTCATGGCAGTTCCCAAGCTCCTTCTATATTCAACGCTATCCGATTGGCGAAGGAAGCAGTTGATCATAATGTACTTCATCAGATTCAATCTCAGTATCAAAAGGCTACTGCAACTGCTGCCGACGGAGAATAATCGTGCGGGAAAAATCGGGATTTGGTATTGCAATGACAGGCTGTGGCTCGGCTGTGCCGGTCGCATCGCTTGATAACGTGAGTTTGAGTCAAATCGTTGAGACCTCTGACGACTGGATCTCAAGCCGAACAGGAATTCGATTTCGTCAAATCGCCGGGGAGTCTGAATCGTTAACGACGCTTGCGACTCAGGCCGCGCAGTCGGCGATCGCCATGGCAGGCATTTCCCCGTTAGATGTTGATCTGATTATTCTGGCAACCTCAACGCCGGATGATTTATTTGGCAGCGCCAGTAAAATTCAGGCTGAATTGGGGGCTGCAACTGCCACAGCATTTGATTTGACGGCTGCCTGTTCTGGGTTCATTTTTGGGATGGTGACGGCGGCTCAGTTTATCCGCACGGGCACCTATCGAACGGTTCTCCTGATTGGGGCAGATGTTCTTTCCCGCTGGATAGACTGGAGCGATCGCCGCACCTGCGTGTTGTTTGGTGATGGGGCGGGTGCAGTTGTTATTCAAGCCGATCCGAGCGATCGCCTGTTAGGGTTTGAACTGCGCAGCGATGGCACCCAAAACGACTGCTTAAATCTCTCATACCAGAGTCAACCCACCGAACTCCTCAGTGGCATCACAGTCAATCATGGGACATTTAGCCCGATTACCATGAACGGGCAAGAGGTGTATCGATTTGCGGTCAAACGAGTCCCCGAAGTCATCGAAAAAGCTCTCCATCGTGCCAATTTGACGGTAGACCAAGTAGACTGGCTCTTACTTCATCAAGCCAATCAGCGCATTCTCGATGCGGTCGCTCACCGACTAAACATTCCGTCTGAGCGGGTAATTAGCAATATGGCTCACCATGCAAATACATCTGCTGCTTCGATTCCGCTGGCGCTCGATGAAGCCGTCAGACAGGGTAAAATTCAGCCGGGTGACATTATCGCATCATCTGGGTTTGGTGCGGGATTGACATGGGGCGCTGCTATTTTTCAGTGGGGTCGCTAAGCGGGGGCGTTAGACCTGTGAGTCAAGGCGCTGAAAACCGAGCTCTACGAGGCATAGAGATTTGAAATAGAGATTTGAATTAGTGGGATTTGAAGTAAGGGCGATAGGTAATGACAAAAACGGCGTGGGTTTTTCCTGGACAGGGGTCTCAAACCATCGGAATGGGGTCTGACTTAGTTGAGCAATCCGTCGCACGAGATAAATTTGAGAAAGCCGAGTTGATGTTGGGCTGGTCAGTGCCTGATATTTGCCAAAACGAGGATGATAAGGTCTCTCGAACGCTCTATACCCAACCGTGCCTCTATGTGATCGAAAGCATTCTGGTAGATGCCCTAACGGCAAACGGGCACTCGCCAGCCCTCGTTGCGGGACACAGCCTCGGAGAATATGTGGCACTCTATGCAGCACGAGTATTCGACTTTGAGACAGGGTTGCGGCTTGTTCAGCGACGTGCCGAATTGATGGATCGAGCATCCGGTGGTTTGATGGCAGCGCTCATCGGGTTTGATGCTCAGCAGCTTCACGAGTTGCTTCAGAACACGTCTCAAGTAGTGCTCGCCAATGACAATAACGCGGGACAAGTCGTAATTTCTGGAGAGCCTAATGCCGTTGAAGCGGTTATGGCTGAGGTGAAAGCCAAACGAAAAGTCAAGCTCAATGTGAGTGGTGCCTTTCATTCGCCATTTATGGCAGAGGCTGCCGCAGAATTTGGAGCAGTATTGGAGTCTGTAGCGTTTCAAGAGGCTCACGTCCCTGTGTTATCTAATGTCGATCCGTCTCCCACCACGAATGCTCAGATTCTTAAACAGCGGCTTGTTCAACAAATGACTGGCTCTGTTCGTTGGCGGGAAATTTCGTTACAGTTGCTCCAAGAGGGAATCGATTGTGTGGTTGAAGTCGGACCGGGCAAAGTATTAACCGGGTTAATTAAGCGGACGTGTTCTGACCTTGGTTTGAAGAATGTGGGTAGTTTGGCAGATTTGGCAGATTTTTGATTAGATTTTTAATCTAATTTTTGAATTGGGTTGTTTTGAACTCGATATCGTATGAGTGGCGATCGCGAACCGCTGATTAGCTTACTGCTGTATCACGCCTTTAAATGGACTGTGGTGAGTCCATCTTTGCATGTCTATTTTCGAGGGCAAATCCACAATCCCGATCGCGTTCCTCAGCAGGGGCCCCTGATTATTGTGAGCAATCACGCTAGCGATTTTGATCCGCCGATTGTGTCAAGCTGTGTTCGCCGCCCGGTTGCGTATATGGCAAAAGAAGAACTATTTAAGGTGCCGGTTCTGGGGCGGGCCATTCACCTCTACGGGGCATATCCCGTGAAGCGGGGTGCTGCCGATCGCAGTGCAATTCGACAAGCGATCGCCAAACTAGAGGACGGCTGGGCCGTAGGGATTTTTCTCCAGGGTACGCGCACGCCTGATGCTCGGATTCCGTCTCCTAAACTGGGAGCAGCCCTGATTGCTGCTAAAACCCAAATTCCCCTCTTGCCTGTGAGCGTGTGGGGTACTCAAGCCATTATTCAAAAGGGCAGTCCGCTGCCTCAACCAGTTCCAATCACAGTTCGGATTGGAAACCTCATCTCGCCACCTTCATCGAGCGATCGCGATGAACTGACTGCCCTCACGCATCAATGTGTGAAAGAGATTCATCGGCTTCACGACTTGGGGCGTTAATTCATGGGTGTTAAGCGAACAATGTTCAACATGACTTTATTTCCTTAGATCGAGGAATCTGCAGAGCGAAATGCAAGCCTTAAAGCACGATAGACTATGAGTTCAAATTCAGTTTTGACGTGTCTACCGTGAAAGCCCATGACCAAGGCGCCGGTTAAAAATATTTGGGAAAAGCTAAACAATTTTGTGTTAGCCCGGTTTCTTTTGTTATTTGCAGCAGGCTGGGCGCTGATAGAGCTTTTATCCTATTTTGAAACCGTTTTTGTTATCTTTACGTCTGCGACAATCCTGGCGTTTTGATTAAGCTATCCAGCAAAATGGCTCAAGCGGTTTCTACCGCATGGTGTTGCGGTTAGCCTCATTTTTTTAGTCAGCATGATTTTGATTGGGGCAATCTCGATTACGATTAGCCTTGCAGTGCTGTCCCAAGGTCGCGTTTTAGCTGCTAGTGTGACAGAATTTCTCAACTCGCTGGCTCCTATCGTGAGTCAGTTTGAGCAGTTTTTAAGCGCTTGGGGCATTCAAGTTAATCTTGAGGCGATTGAAGAACAACTGAGAGAACAAGCCCTAGAAGGTTTAAGATTTGGGCTTTCCGTGATCCCAATTTTTTTGGCTAATTTGATTAATTTAATTTTTATTGCCGTGGTTGCATTCTTTATGCTGCTCGATGGAGAACGTCTGTGGCAATTTACGCTCAAAGTCATACCGATTCATCTAAGAATTCGGTTTACAGAAACAGTTCGTCGCAACTTACTAGGTTTTTTTTGGGGA
>DBGGTD010000195.1:0-3903 GCA_051162585.1 Elainellaceae cyanobacterium | reverse complement strand
ATTTCGCGAGACTCGTTATTGACGATCGTCTTTTTCTGCTTGTCCCATAGCACGGGTACTGTTACCCGTCCTGTAAAGTGAGGATCAGCCAGCGTATAGATATCGCGTAAATACTGAGCCTGATTAACGGTATCCGGAATGCAGCCGGGGCCATCTGAAAATTCCCACCCTTCTCCCATCATCTCAGGATCAACGATAGAGATAGATATGGCATCGGCTAACCCTTTGAGCTGCCGCATGATCAGAGTTCGATGTGCCCATGGGCACGCTAGAGAAACGTAGAGATGATAGCGCCCTGCTTCTGCTTTAAACCCGCTCGAACCATCTGCCGTAATCCAGTTCCGAAATGTTGTTGAAGGGCGAATAAACTTTCCTTCCTTGTCTTCTTGATTACGCTCGTTCACCCACTGCCCGTCGATGAGCATTCCAAGTCCCACAGGTGCCTCCTTAAGATTGCGGTCTCACACCTTCAGCGTATCGCGTCATGCATGAATGCTCATCCATCAACAGAGTGACCCGAACAAATCAACTATAGCAATCCCAGATTGTGTGTAGAGCCCCCGCGCCGCGGGGCTCTACACACGTTCAACGTCCTAACGCGAGAGCGTATGGCTATATGAAGTCATGCCATGCTCAGTTGAGCCACCTTCAACGTCATGATGATATGTGCTGACGGAGCTGTCCAGCCGACGATTCCGCCTTGAGCGCGGACCATCTCAAGGGTCGCTTGCTTAAATTCAGGGAAATAGCTTTCTGTGCAGTCTTCCACCAGGAGACAGTCATAGCCGCGATCGTTGGCTTCGCGCATGGTAGTTTGCACACATACTTCTGTCGTAACCCCCGTCATCAGCAGGTGAGTAATGCCTCGCTCCTTCAGGATGGATTCGAGGGCCGTATTGTAGAACGCCCCCTTGCCAGGTTTTGGAATAATCACTTCACCATCAATTGGAGCCAATTCAGGAATAATGGCGTTTCCGGGTTCCCCAGAGATTAAAATACGCCCCATAGGACCTGGATCGCCAATTCGGAGATGGCTTCTGCCGCGATCGCGCTTGGAGGGCGGGCAATCGGACAAATCGGGTTTATGACACTCCAGAGTATGAATGACGGGAAGCTGGAGATCTCGAAATATTTTAAGAAGCTGCTTGAGAGGCGGCACAATGACGCGCAGTCGCGTCACATCGTTACCAAGGGCATCTCCGAAGCCGCCCGATTCCATAAAATCGCGTTGCATATCGATGATCACAAGCGCTAAACGGCTTATATCGTCAGGAAAAGAATAGTCGTACGGAGATGCGGGAATAGTTGACATGGGGTTTTAGGATAAGGGGATTACAAGGATTTTGGGTATATGTAGTAAGGGGCCAGAGACTAGTGTCAGGGAAATGCTAATGCCCTGCCATGCTGCGACCAATCGTCGTGTAATCTGCAAGGGCGATCGCACTTTCATAGACAAAGCGCCCATCACTAATCACGAGAATTCGATCGGAGAGTTTCAGGAGTTCATCGAGGTCTTCGCTGACGAGGAGAACAGCAACCCCGCGATTGCGGGCTTCAACAATTTGACTGTGAATGAAATCGACGGCGGCAAAGTCAAGCCCAAAACAGGGATTGGCGACGATCAGCAGTTTAATCTGGTCGGCAGACAGTTCGCGAGCTAGGACGGTGCGCTGCACGTTGCCGCCCGAGAGATTACCAACGGGCGTATCGGGCGATGGCGTTTTGACTGAGAACTGGCTGATCAGCCCGGTTGCCATGTGCCGGATGGCTGTGAGAATCAGCAGCCATCCGTTTGCCTGGGGTGGGCGATCGAATGTGCGGAGTGCCATATTTTCTGCGACGCTCATGTGAGGTACGCAGGCATTGCGGAGCGGTTCTTCGGGGAGTGCAAAGACGTGATGTTTTGCCATTTCAGCACGAGTGGCTCGGTAGGGTTCCCCATCCACCCAAATCTGTCCGGCGATCGCCTCTCGTTGCCCTGCAAGCACTTCGACAAATTCACGCTGCCCGTTGCCCGAAATGCCAGCGATACCGACAATTTCACCCGCATGAACCGTGAGATTGACCCCATGAACGGCTTCAACTCCATTATCCTTATTGGCGTGTAAATCTCGGATTTCTAATACAGGCACCTGTTCAGGATGACTGATCTTATCTACAGGAGTGGGCTCCTTCTTTTCGCCCATCATCATCTCTGACATATCAGCCACGGTGAGGTCTTTAACAAACCCATGCCCGGCAAGTTTTCCCTTACGTAAAACGGTAATTTCATCGACAAAGGCAGTTACTTCCCGGAATTTGTGGGAGATCATCAGAACGCTCAATTCGCCTGCTGTCACGCGATCGCGCAGTAGTCCTAAAACTTCATCGGCTTCACTAGGCGTCAGCACCGACGTGGGCTCATCGAGAATCAGGATTCGACTTTTTAGATAAAGCTGTTTGAGAATTTCAAGCTTTTGCTTTTGTCCGGCGGCAAGCTGAGCAATGGGCACATCAAGAGGAATTTGAAACGGCGCAGATGCCATGAATTCTTGCAATTCGCCTAATTCAGCTGACCAATTAATCAAATTATTACGGTCAACCCGAGCCAGCACTAGATTTTCAGCCACCGTCATCGCAGGCACTGACGTAAAGTGTTGATAAACCATGCCAATGCCGTAGTGATGCGCGGCTCGCGGGCTGGCAATGGCGACCGTCTGACTATCAATCTGAACCGTGCCTGATGTCGGGGCATAAAAGCCCATGACGCATTTCACTAATGTACTTTTTCCGGCTCCATTTTCGCCAAGCAGAGCGTGGAAGGTTCCCGGTTTGAGATGAAGCGACACATCATCAAGAGCAATCAGGCTGCCGAATCGCTTGGTCATACCGATGGCCTCAAGGTCAGGCGGGGCTTGAAGCTGGATAGCCGTTTCGGTCTGGGTTGCAGTGTTCATAGTAGAAAAATAAAGGAATTGCAGACGTGCTAACAGAAAGGCTCACACGCGGGCATCTTGCCCGCACTATGGAAATCAAACCCTTGCATACGCGGGATGTTTTCTAATGGCGGATTGCCTCAATTAATGCGTCTGAGTCTGCAACCGCACCAAATACGCCGCCCTGCATTTTAATCATCTTGAGGGCAGCCAGATAGTTGCCGTAGTCCGTTGCGCCGGTGCAGTCGGAAAGCAGCAGGCACTCATAGCCACGATCGTTAGCTTCGCGCATAGTGGTATGAACGCAAACATCGGTGGTGATGCCCGCTAAGATAATGTTTTGAATGTGGTTGCGGCTTAAGATCAGGTCTAAATCGGTGGCATAGAATGATCCTTTGCCCGGTTTATCAATCACCACCTCTCCCGGCAGCGGCGCTAATTCAGGAATGATGTTCCAGCCCGGTTCACCCCGCACGAGAATCTTTCCGGATGGCCCTGAGTCTCCGATGCCTGCTCCAATTTGGCGCGATCGCCACTGTTTGTTTTCAGGCAAATCAAGCAAGTCAGGACGATGACCTTCCCGAGTGTGAATGATGGTATATCCTTCTGTTCGGGCAACCGATAGTACTTTAGAAATCGGCTCGATGGGAGCGCGAGTCAAGGACAGATCGTATCCTATCGCGTCTACATATCCACCCTGACCACAAAAGTCAACTTGCATGTCAATGACTATGAATGCGGTGTTTTGGGGGCGCAAGTCGCCATTATACGGAAAGGGATAGGGGTCGGCATCAACAAAACGTCCCATGTCTAGTCCTCCATATCAGTTATTCGTACCCAATGCGCCAGGAACGCCAAACAGAGTGCGCTTGGGCGAACAGGTGAAAATCATGATCACCAATGTCAGCACATAGGGCGCTGCATTAAATAGGTAGTAGCCATCTTGAATGCCAACCGATTGCAAGGCTGGTCCCAGTGCCTGTGCGCC
>DBGGTD010000194.1:0-2851 GCA_051162585.1 Elainellaceae cyanobacterium | reverse complement strand
TTGGCAGCGGGCACGGCAGCCGAGATTCAGCGTCACGGGCGCACCGATTATTTGCTGGAGAGCTTTGAGATGCTGGCTCCGGTTGGCTATCGGTCTGCCCTGAGCCTAGGGAGTATGCTTCCCTGTGTCGGTACTCGTGACGGCGAGCAGCCTTCAAATTCATTGGCACATTCACTTGCTTATCTTTTCCAATGGGATCTTCAAAATCCTCACCGTCGCTGGCTAACGCTCAACAATACGCATCTTCGCTGGGGCGATCGCCTACGTCGCCTGATGGGATACGCCCAACACTGGCGACTCACACCCGAAGTTGAAATGCCGCGCGCGAGCCAAACCGATCAATCGGCTGCCGCGTCGCGGTCAATTTTTGTGCAAGGGGCGCCGTATGTTGCCGTTGCCTTCGGGGTAGGACTATCCGTCATTCTGATCATCGTTGGACAAATTGCGCGACGGATGGGAGCCTACAACCTAAGCTGGCTCTGGAGCGATCGCGAGTTTGTGCTGTTGGGTTTCATTGCGCTGGCGCTGAGTTTTGGCATTTTTCTGCGAATCAATGCCTTCTTCCCTGACATTAAACCATCGACTGCTCAGGCCGATCCGTCAATTCCGGATTTGCTGGCCCAGCCCGCTCTCATTCCGCTTGACAGTCAACCCGTCCGACTTCAGGGCAAATTATTGGGCCGCAAGGGGGCGAGTAACTGGTTGGGGCAAGATTTAATGCTAGACACCGAAACGGGGCTGGTGAAACTCCACTACCTCTCACAACTAGGTCCGATTGGGAATCTCATTTTGCAGCCTCGCCCCCATGAGTTGGCAGGGCGACCTGTCAGTGTCACCGGCTGGTTTCGTCGAGGAGCGACACCGTGGATTGACGTTGACAGGATCAAGACTCAGAAGGGAAGCCCCCTGCGTGCAGGGCACCCCATTTGGTCGACTCTGATTGGGGCGATCGCGGCAGTTGTGGGAGCCTATGTGATTTATAACGGCGGATTCTAGCCATTCTAAATCGTCCCTTTAATATCGAATGCGAGGATCGACCCAGGCGTTGAGAATATCGATCAGGATGCTGGCGATCGCCACAATTCCGCCGAAGAAGACTAGAATCCCCTGTACAACGGGATAATCTCGAAATTCGATAGCTTGATAGAGCCGATTGGCTAGACCGGGCCACGAAAACGTCACCTCCGTCAAGACCGCGCCACCGAGTAACGACGCGAGGGTGAGCCCCAACACCGTCACTACCGGGATCATGGCATTCCTCAGCGCGTGAACCATGACAATCCGAAATTCAGAAATGCCCCTAGCGCGAGCCGCTTCAACGTAGTCTGAGCGCAGAGTTTGCTTTAAATTGACTCTAACAATACGCTCAAAAATGCCGCTCAGCAGCAACCCCAAGGTCAGGCTAGGCAAAATCAAATAGTATACGCTTGTTGCCAAGTGCGTAAGATTGCCTGTCAGTAGGCTATCAACCACATACAGCCCCGTCGGGCCATTAGGCGGTGTCATCGTCAGCGGAAACCGGGTGCCAATCGGGAACCAGCGCAGCTTGACGGAAAAGAGAAGCTGCAATAGCATCCCAAACCAATACATGGGCACTGCATAGGTGATAATGCCAAACAGCCGCCCCCCGGCATCTAACGACGAGTTGGGGCGTGAGGCCGCTAAGGCACCCACCGCAATTCCAACTCCTGCTGAGACAATCATGCTACAGACAGTCAGCTCGACAGTCGCCGGAAAATGTTGCTGGATAATTTGCCAGACCGACTGCCCTTGCGTAGTTAGGGACGTGCCTAAATCGAGCTGCAACAAACTGCCTAAGTAGTTCAGATATTGCACCCATAAGGGAGCATTCAAGCCCAACCGCTCCCGGAGGGCGTCCTTCGCTTCTTCTGGAGCCCGTGCCCCTAAAACCACATCAACCGGATCGCCGGGTGTTGCTCTGAGCAATAAAAACACCAGCGTTGTGATCGTCCAGATCATCAAAGGCGCAAGCAGCAGGCGCGATCCGGTGTAGTAAAGGAGGGCTTTAGATCGAGACATCTACTTACTAATTTGCCAGAGCAAAAATTGCTGAGTCGGCTGAATCTCGACCCCTTCAACTCCGCTTTGGGCAAATACATAATCCTTATTCTGCCAAAGGGGCACGTAGGGGACATCTTCGACCAAAAGCTGCTGCAATTCTTTAAACATCTCTGCCCGAGCAGCGGGGTCTTGCTCGGCTCGTTGAGCTTTAATCAGTTCATTGGCCGTTTCGCTGTAGTAAAACGACCCGTTGCCTTGACTCGCTCCCTTTTCACAGAGAGTTTCTGGAGAGCCCTGATCACAGCTTAAGAAAGGTTGGGTGAAGTTGTCAGGGTCGTAGAAGTCGGGATACCAGTTCAGCAAGACCGTTTGATAGAGACCAGTGTCGACACCCTCCGACAGAGTGGCGCGTTCAGCGCTCTGCACATTAACGGTCACCAAACCCGGCAGCCCGCTTTCAATGGATTCTTTGAGCGTTGTCGAGACGATGCTGCGCTGCGTCGATGCCGAGGGATACCACACCTCAAAGGTCAGCGGATTAGACTCTGAGTAGCCCGCCTCGGTGAGAAACTGCCGCGCCTTTTCAAAATCACCGTCGCCATAGGCCGATTTAAAGACGGGCTCATATACGTCAAAGCTCGTGGGCAACATGCTGTAGAGCGGATCAGCTTGCTCTTGAAAGACTCGCTCATTGATGAGATTGCGGTCAATCATAGCGGCGATCGCCTTCCGCACGTTGAGATCGCTGGTCGGTTCTACTTTTTGATTGAGGGTCATATAGTTGACCACCGTTGTGCCCGCCTCAATCACCTGCCATCCCCCCGTAGAG
>DBGGTD010000193.1:0-2792 GCA_051162585.1 Elainellaceae cyanobacterium | reverse complement strand
CTTCTCACGTTTGGACTTGAGGATCTGGAGACATTTGGCGAACTCCGCAGGTTCCGGCAAACAAACGAAGGGATTCACCTTTTTTGGCGCAGGGAACTGCAAAGGCTCCAAGGGCTCCGAAACGTTCTGCTACTCGATGCCGACCTGGAGAAAACGATTGTGGATAGGTATGGCGCCGGAGAGTTCGAAGTTATCGATATCCCTGCCCGCCGTTCAGCTGAAATACTGGCTGTAAAAGACGCCCCCTTCAGCAATCGAGCCACATTTGGTTCCACCAACAAGGAAGTTCTCCAACCGAAGGCCCGGAAAGCAGTCGATTTTGCCGAAACATGGTCTGACGCACTGGTCAGCTATAAGGCGCTACGCGCATGCGTCGCAGACGCCCCTAAACGCCAACGCGTCAGTAATACCGAAAGCGGGCTCCCAATCGCTCATTACGGATTTCTCAGAGGTATGAACAATTTTGAAAGTGTCAAATGTCTGTCGATCATTGGTCGCTATGATACGGGGAATACCGTTGTGGACACGGCCCAGGCGCTCTTCTGGGATGATCCGAAACCAATCTCGGATGAGCAAGAAGACATCTTCTATAAGCGGATAGCGACAGACGGATCGACTGCCCACCAGAGGACCTGGAGATGGCAGGACCGCCGGGTAAGGACGGTCAAGAACGCAAAGGACCACGCCGAAACCCGCCAGGCCATCGACCGCGGTCGCTGGATCGGTAAGGCCGGCGTGGTGTTGCTCTTCACCAACGCACCGATCCCTGGGGTCCGCATCGACAGGTTTGTAGGCTGGAAGGATGTCGAGCGCGCGTGGCTCTTCGAGCGGATGCTCGACTTCTACGGTGGTGTCGTTCCTCTGAAAGCGAAACGCCTCGTGGCCGACGGTTGGTTCGACAACGAAAACCAGGCCAAGGCATGGTGCCGGAATGAGTGCGAAAACCCTATTAGAGTCCTTATAGGGAAGTCGCACTCATTCAGGTCATACGGTTACGGTCGCTACAGGAACGCGAACCAGCGTGGGCGAAGCGGAACCCCATTCGTCGCTCGAACCCAGGTTGTATTGGAAGAGAAACTCGGCCCCGATCTGAAAAGAGTGGAACCTCAAGTGGTCTATATCCGCGCTCTCGCGGCTCCAGAAGATGATCCACATCCTGAGGCTCCTGCAAACCGTGAGGAGGCCGAACGTCTGCTACACGAACTTCTCGATGGCGTTTTCGGCGAAAATGATCATCCTTTAAAGGTCGCCAAATAACGCGATAAAATCACATAAACGGAGGTCTTTTGGATCTCTCCTCAAACAGCGTATCCGGTATCAAGGAGATTTTGTTATGCTGCACCCACTCGATTTCCTCGATCTCGACCTGACGCACTTACCACCCTGGTGGATGCTTTCTCGCCAGAACCTAGCGCGCCTGATGAATATACACTACCAGCAGCTGGCGACTGCACAGATGATGGCCGAGGCCCCCCCGCCGGTGCGTGAGTACGCCATCATCAAACCTCGGAATTCGCGGTTCTACCAGGTAGCGGCCGTCAGAGCCTGGATTACTGGGCGGACCCAGGACGACATCGACACGGAGTTCCTGCAGACCCACACACCGTTGCAGGAGACGTCAGAGGCGGCAAAGCGGGTTGCCCGACAGCAGTACGATTTCGACTTGCGCCAGAACGACCCGCAGTTCTGCCGTAAGTACAAGCAGCCCCGCCTCTGCCAGAGCTACATGCATAAGATCAACGTGGGTCAGTGGAGGATGCCACTCGTCCGTCCTGACGAAGCCGCGTGAGCCCGAAACGCTTGGACGATTATACCTTTACCCCAAACGATAGGCGAATTTGCCTGAACAGCAACGGCGCCAAGGCCGTCAACATCGTTGGCTGGGCCCGTATTCAGTGGCTGTTTGCCGGTTCTGTGTCCAGCGCTGATGTACATGCCGATCTACAGACTCCTGAAGATCGATCCTTGGTCTGGCTCCGTGACGTGCTCGCCCGTACCGCTGGTCTACCGTGGATAGGCTATCCGACTACTCGTGTGGAACTCGCCGCCAGCCACCAAGACACGTCAAGCCGCTTGCGCCTTCGTACTCGACGATTTGCGACCACTCATCTAATACATGTAGACGCATAGCGCCCATTTTGCATAAGTAAATTCATTCAAAAATATCCTCTATTTCATCGTCGTCAGGCATAAGCCCGGCAAAGAGCGTAGACTTAAATGCCTCAAAAGATATATTCAGATTCGCGCGACTGTATAGATCTAATGCCTCTTCTTCATTCGCCTCAATGTATCGATAAGCTTTGCGCGTCATGTTCTGCACGTTTTGGAAGTTCCCATTGACAATATCCAGAGCCCGCCACGCGTTTATCTCGTAGCCATTGTATATACCGAGCAAGATCCGGAATGCGTGAATCTCCGAAAAGTATTCTGCAACTGTCATATCAGAACGCATAAGCAATGAGGACACCGAATTGACGGTGTCGAAATCTGACGAATGAGCCCATTTAATCATTTCCTCTATCAGCTTGTCTTGTAAATACTTCGATTCCCTTAGGTTATACAGAGCTTTATCGATCTTAACTAGATGTGGTATAAGTTTGCTGCATATATCATCAAAATTTGCGAGGTCTGCATCCGAGAAGGTTATAGGCAGGCGCATACTTAGATACAACGGGTGTGCAGTACTCGTTACCGACATGCTTTTCGTCATATTATCGACATGAGACTTAATCATTTTTCGTAAGCGCGTTAACGTAGTTTCTTCAACGGAATCCAGTAGATGTGGATCCGAC
>DBGGTD010000192.1:0-4599 GCA_051162585.1 Elainellaceae cyanobacterium | reverse complement strand
ATGTTTCAGATCAAATTCGTCAGCTTGAAACTCGTGCTACGCAGCTTCGGCAAGAGATTTTTAGCAGTCTTTCACCCTCTCAGCGACTTCAAGTAGCTCGTCATCCCCGTCGCCCCAGTACCTTAGATTATATTCAGGCCATTAGCGATGAATGGATCGAACTGCATGGCGATCGCAGCACTGGCATCGACGATCCAGCGATTGTGGGAGGTATTGCTCGCCTAGATGGTCGCCCAGTAGTGATGGTGGGGCATCAAAAAGGGCGCGACACCAAAGACAACATCGCCCGCAACTTTGGCATGGCATCTCCTGGAGGATATCGCAAGGCGATGCGGCTGATGAACCACGCCAATCACTTTGGAATGCCCATTATCACCTTCATCGACACTCCAGCAGCGTGGGCTGGGGCTGAAGCAGAGCGACTCGGACAAGGGGAGGCGATCGCCTACAACCTGCGCGAGATGTTTGGGCTTGAGGTGCCGATTATCTCGACCGTAATTGGCGAAGGCGGCTCAGGGGGCGCTCTCGGAATCGGTGTGAGCGATCGCCTTTTGATGTTTGAACACTCAATCTATACCGTTGCTCCACCTGAAGCGTGCGCGTCTATTTTATGGCGAGACACTGGCAAAGCCCCTCAAGCCGCTGAGGCTCTCAAGATTACTGCGGCGGACCTGAAAGCGCTAGGAATCGTAGACCAAATTATTTCTGAACCCTTGAGTGGAGCCCATTCCGAGCCCCTCAGAGCAACTGAAATATTAAAAGAAGCGCTTGCCCACAACCTCATCGAACTCAACCAGCTCACTACAACACAGCGTAAAGACCTGAGATATCAAAAATTCAGAAAAATCGGCAAGTTTGTAGACGGCCCAACCTCCGGCGCTGAGACCCCATGAATCTTAGCAGTAAACCTTCGAACGACCCCTCAAATTTTTTATTTGAAGGGTCAGCGCATATTGAAAGAAGCCCAGTGCTATAATCTTTAAGTAACAAATGTTCACAATTGCGTGATGCCGATCTCAAGAATCAGCATCGCTGTGGTCAGTTATTGTCGAGTATGTAGATTCCGTGAGACAGAACAATACGCTTAAGTGCTCCATGCCTCCTCTAAACGTGCCAACATGTTTTAGGGATACATGATTTTTTAGAATCTGTCTGCTTAATCTGATACAAGATTGTCGTTTTTTGAAGCTTTAGTCAGTCTTCGAAATCAGTCTTCGAAATTGGTTGTCGTATTTTCGGTGCGTTCAACTAGTGCGTTGAATTGTAACGTTTGGAATTTTTCATGAATTCTCAAGTTAACCGTCGCGCCTTGATCACGGGGGCAAGTAGCGGAATCGGTAAGGCTACTGCATTGGCATTCGCGCAAGCCGGTTTTAATTTGGCTCTCGTTAGTCGCTCTCAAGCAGCCTTAGAGCAGGTCGCTCAGGAAGCCGCTTTATCTGGCGTAGATGTTCAGATATTTCCACTAGATTTGTCATGCGTCGAGGAGGTTTGTTCAACGTTTCAGGCGATCGCCGAGCAGGTTGGTGCGATTGATGTTCTCATCAACAACGCCGGAATTGGATATACCGGAAATTTACAAGACATTAGTCTAGACGATTGGCAACACGTTTTAAATCTCAACCTGACCAGCGTGTTCCAGTGCATCCAGGGAGTCTTGCCTAGTATGCGCGATCGCCATCAGGGCACCATCATTAACATCACGTCGATCGCCGCCCATCAAGCATTTCCGGGTTGGGGTGCTTACAACGTGAGCAAGGCAGGGGTCGTAGCACTCTCCAAAACCTTAGCTGCAGAAGAGCGTGCCCACGGCATTCGAGTCGTCATGATTTGCCCTGGGGCCGTCAATACGCCCATCTGGGATACAGACACCGTCGATGCTGATTTTGACCGCTCTGGTATGCTCACCCCCGACTCCGTTGCCCAATCCATTCTTCATGCGGCACTGCTGCCGTCTCAGGCTGTCATTGAAGAACTAACCGTCATGCCCAGTGCGGGTGCTCTCTAAGACGGTTCTCAGTTCTTTCTACTACCGTTTGCCTCAGTTCTTCTCTACTGTATTTGGAGACTTCATTCCTGGATTTGTTATGACTATTTCTTCTAACGGTTTTTCGTCCAGCGACACTCAAAAAGCGAATCAACCGTCAACCGACCTCTCTGAACAGGTTGACTCAATCAATGTCCGCAATTCTCGCATCAAAACTCAGCCCGATCGCAGCACCTCTAGCAAAGGGCAAAATGGCTCAGCTCATCCTCCTGTCGATGACGATCGGATGACGGAGGCCGTGCGTGACTTGCTCTTAGGAGTCGGTGAAGATCCGAATCGAGAAGGCTTGCTGAAAACCCCAAAGCGGGTTGCAGAAGCGATGCAGTTTTTAACAAGTGGATACAGCCAGTCGCTTGAGGAACTCGTCAATGGGGCCATCTTTGATGAGGGTCACAATGAGATGGTTCTCGTTCGTGATATCAATCTCTTCAGCCTGTGTGAGCATCACATGCTGCCGTTTATGGGGCGTGCTCATGTTGCATATATTCCCAACGAAAAAGTCGTCGGGCTCAGTAAACTGGCCCGCATCGTTGAAATGTACGCGCGTCGCTTGCAGGTTCAAGAACGGCTTACGCGCCAAGTTGCAGAAGCAATCCAAACAATTTTAGAGCCGCGAGGAGTCGCAGTCGTCGTGGAGGCTAGCCATATGTGCATGGTGATGCGCGGCGTTGAAAAACCCGGTTCTTGGACGGTGACTAGCGCAATGATTGGCGTATTTCAGGAAGACCACAAAACTCGCGAAGAGTTTTTGAGCCTAATTCGTCATCAGCCTGCTTTCTTCTAAGCTCATAGATTAGTGCTTAGTCAACATTAAGAATTAGGGTAGACGTAGCGATTATCTTGAACGAGGTGAAACCCAACACTCTCAAGGATTTCGTTGGGTTGCGCTGGCGCTTTACCCAACCTACTTTTTAAGTTTGACGCTGCACTAGGCCCCATGTGAAGACGCCTTAAATGTCTGAAGTTGTTCAAATAGGCGAGCAACTTTGGTTAAATCTTTATTGCCTGGCTGATGCTCAACCCCGCTCGATAAATCAATGCCATCGGGCTGAAGGTGGGTCAGCGCATCTGAAATATTGTCAGGATTTAACCCCCCAGCAAGCAGCCAGGGGCGGGGCGGATAAAAATTCTCTAAAATCGCCCAATTTAATGTCATGCCCGTTCCTCCTAGCAAATTGGGATGATAGGCATCTAGCAGCAGTGTATCGACGACGGATTCGTAGCGTTGGGATTGTGAGAGCGCATCGGGAGATTGCACCCGCAGCGCTTTAATAATCTCAATGTGGGGCAATTGACGTTTTAGAGCTTGGCAAAACTGGGGAGATTCATGCCCGTGAAGCTGAATGGCTGTCAGCGGGGCGATCGCCATCACAGCTTCAATCGTGCTAATCTCGGCATCTGCAAAGACCCCAACTAGATCAAGCGGTTGGCGATACTGATGAGGTGCAGGTAGCTTGGCAATAATGTCGGCAATCCGTTGTGGCATGACATATCGCGGGGATTGGGGAACACAAATAAACCCTAGGGCAGTGGCTCCATAAAGGGCGATCGCTCGGCCCTGCTCAGGTTTCGTTATGCCGCAAATCTTGACTCGCATCGCCTTTAAACATTGCTTAGTTTGCTTAGTTTTGTATCGATTGTCCCGTCAACTGTTAAGTCTGGCAAACATTCTGTAACGGTGTTACGGGGCGCTTCTTATAATCCTAATTGCTTCGGCGTGTACGCAATTTAAAAAATTAGGAGATAACATTTTGTTGACACCAAGTCTGTTAGCCGTATCCCCAACGACCTTCAGCTGGTCAATCAGTGTTGCTTTAATTATGGTAATGTGCAACCTATTTGCAATCGCAATTGGTTATTATGCCATCCAAAAGCGCGGCGTGGGTCCTGCTCTACCCGTTGAGCTACCGGCAATCTTTACAAATTTTGGTATTCCAGAACTGCTGGCAACAACCAGTTTTGGTCACATCATAGGAGCCGGCGTGATTTTAGGTCTGGCAAACGCAGGGTTGCTGTAATCCGCCAAATTAGGATGAGCCAACTCTCCAACCATCGTGAATCGTGAATACAGGAACTCGTTCCGGTTTTCTAGCACGAATTCTCATGCTGAGTTCACACTAGAATAAATACACAGGCAACCGTGTAAAATTTTTCGATTCAATACTAAATTCCATGCAATCTGGCTGGCGAATCGGCTCTATCTTCGGGATTCCTCTCTATCTGGACTCGTCTTGGTTCTTCATCTTGGCGCTGTTCACGCTGGGATATGGCTCGGCATGGCAAAGCGAAGGATGGGGAACCTTGACCACATGGGCAGCAGGATTTGTGATGACGCTGCTTTTGTTTGGCTCAGTTTTACTTCATGAGCTAGGCCATAGTTTAATCGCACTGTCACAGGGCATCAACGTCACCTCAATCACGCTCTTTTTGTTTGGGGGAGTTGCCTCGATTGACCAAGAGTCTAAAACGCCTGGGCAAGCCTTTCAAGTGGCGATCGCCGGACCAGCCGTCAGCTTGGGGCTGTTCATTATTTTGACGCTGGCGTACCAATT